>DASROI010000072.1:0-18478 GCA_035646955.1 Pyrinomonadaceae bacterium | reverse complement strand
GGTCTTAGGTCTTAGGTCTTAGGTTGTAGATCTCCCGTGATTGGATTGCTTGGCAGCAAAACCCAACAGTACAGTAGCGCGAGCGAAGCGACCGGATGGTACACTCAACTGTTAAGCTTGGATTCTGTTGTACGGTTGCTTGAGTGCATCATCCGGTCGCTTCGCTCGCGCTACTGTACTGTTGGGTTTTGCTGCCAAGCAATCCAATCACGGGAGATCTACAACCTAAGACCTAAGACCCAAAGATCAAAGACCATTTCCATGGAATACACTCAGGCCGAAATTCTACAAACCGTCGCGATGACCGAGATGGAGCATCTCGATGTGCGCACTGTCACTCTCGGTCTGAGTCTGCGTGATTGCAGCAGCGAGTCAATGAGCGCAGTCGCGGAACGTGCTGGGGAAAAAATAAGGACTGTTGCGGCAAATCTTGTTGCCACGGTGGACGCCATCGGCGATGAGATTGGAATTAGAATTGCCAACAAACGCATAGCGGTCACGCCAATCTCTATGATCACCGAAGGCGCAAAAGGCGATTTGGTCCAAGTGGCCCGCAAACTCGACGAGGCTGCCGCCTCGGTTGGCGTCGACTTCATCGGTGGTTACTCCGCGCTGATCCAAAAAGGCGCAACCAACTCAGAACGGGTCTTCCTTGATTCGATTCCCGAAGCCCTCGCGAGCACCAAACGCTTATGTTCGTCTCTTAACGTCGCGACCACACGCGCCGGAATCAATATGGATGCCGTTGCTCACGTGGGACGCATAATCAAGGACGCTGCTGAACGTACTCGGGATCAGAATGGCATTGCCTGCGCCAAATTTGTCTGTTTCGCTAATGCCGTCGACGATAATCCATTTATGGCTGGTGCGTTTCATGGCGTTGGTGAACCAGAAGCCGTTATTAATGTTGGCGTATCCGGTCCCGGCGTTGTGAATCATGCAGTGCGGCATGCTGACAAGAATATGCAACTACAGGATCTGGCCGAAACGATAAAGAAGCTGTCGTTCAAGCTTGCTCGCGCCGGCGAGTTGATTGGTCGCGAAGCCGCCCGACGGCTCGGAGTACCCTTTGGAATTATCGACCTCTCGCTCGCACCAACCCCGGTCCCGGGTGATTCAGTGGCCAATATTATCGAAGCGATGGGATTTGAGCGCGCGGGAACTCACGGAACGACAGCCGCTCTGGCACTGTTAACTGATGCGGTCAAAAAGGGTGGAGCGATGGCGAGTGGCTCAGTTGGCGGAATGAGTGGCGCATTCATACCGGTCTCAGAAGATGCCGGCATGATTGAAGCCGCGAGTATTGGCGCCCTGTCGCTCGACAAACTGGAGGCCTGGACCAGTGTATGCTCAGTCGGAATTGATATGGTTGCGGTGCCGGGCACCACGTCTGCGGAAACTATCTCGGCAATCATCGCCGATGAAATGGCCATTGGCGTGATGAACAATAAGACTACGGCGGTCCGAATCATTCCCGTTCCCGGCCGGAAGGTCGGCGAAATGGTAGAATTCGGCGGATTGCTGGGCACCGCACCGATTATGCCGGTGAACAACTTCTCGTCAGTTGACTTTATTCGTCGGGGCGGGAGGATACCAGCACCGATTCATTCGTTGAGAAATTGAGGATGGTTTAGTTCCCGAGGATAATGTTATGCCTGAAGCGCTTGGAATGGTTGAGTGTCGCGGTCTGGTCGCGATGATCGAGGCTGCAGATGCAATGGTGAAGGCTGCAAACGTTCGGCTGGTTGGCTGGGAAAAGATCGATGCCGGTCTCGTCACAGCAATTGTTCGTGGTGATGTGGCTGCAGTTCGAGCTGCCGTAGATGCAGGCGCGGCTGCCGGTAAACGAGTCGGCGAAGTCGTGGCCACTCATATCATTGCGCAACCACACTCAGACGTGGACCAGGGACTCCCTGTGCTTCACACCGGTGAAACAACCAGGAAAAAGATCAGCGGTTCCGTAAGAGCGAAGGGTTAGTTGTTGTTGATGACCCGTCGCCACCAGCGTACGAGGTTTGTGATCCTGTAATTGAATCAAAGCGGCGACGGTTAGCCGCCCGGCAAACATTTCCCCTCGATGAAAGGACCGGCATTCCAACCTTGGTTAATTTGTTTTGTCCTTCTGCTAATTCCAATAGCCCATTCCCAGGCACAACAGCCATTTTTTACTGATGATGCTGATGTGACGCCACACAGACACTTCCACTTCCAATTCCACAATCAGTTTGACGTTCTATCGCGGTCGGCTTTTCCCAATCTGAAACAAAACACCGCCGACTTCGAGCTTGATTACGGTTTGTTTGAGAATGTCGAGATTGGGATCGAAGTGCCGGTTTTGACGATCATCAGCGATCGTGGTGCGGTCGAACGTCGGGTAAGCGGAATAGGCGACACAAACATCTCAGTGAAGTATAACTTTCTTCAAGAGAGAGAGCGTTCGCGACTTCCAGCCTTGGCGATCACTTTCAATCTCGAACTTCCTACCGGCGACGTGTCCCGGCAACTTGGTTCGGGACTGGCAGACTTTTATCTGAATGGTATTGCACAAAAGTCGTTGACGAAAAAGACCACTCTCCGGTTGAATGGCGGCATTTTGTTTTCGGGAAATGAGACGACGGGTGTAATCGGGATTAAAGCGAGGGGAGCTGTATTCACGGGTGGAGTATCGATAAAGCATCAGTTTACGAAGAGACTGGATCTCGGAGTCGAGCTTGTTGGGGCAGAGACCAGCAGTTTTTCACTCGGCAAGGGCCAACTACAAACTCAGATTGGCGGAAACTTCGCGTTTCATAAGAACGCGACTCTTGATTTCGGCATAGTATCGGGAAAATATATTGCAAGTCCGAGGATAGGAGCCCAATTGGGAGTGTCGATTGATTGGTAGAATGGGCAATCATGGGTAATGGCTCAAGCGGCAAACTGAACCCGTACCCGAATTGGAGAATCGCTATCAGATATAGGGGTTATCTCCCATTGGTCTTTGTTCATTTATTGATCATTTCTCATTTGTCATTTTGATCGACCACCGGCAACAGCAAATGAGACATGAGAAATGATCAATGAGAAATGAGAGCTGATCAATGACCCATGAAATACGCTTTTTTCCCAAAACGGAGGTCTTCATGCAACGTGATCCAACCACCACCACTCGCCTGCGGGCGATGCTCCAAAAGATCCTGCTGCTCACCAAAGACGGCAAGCTGCATTGGAAGAGACAAGAGGGATCGGCTCACCGCTTTGCCACCTGGAATAGTAATCTTCTGATAATTGGTCCAACTGATCCGGTTGAAGAGTCAAACATACCGCGCTATCTTTTTGTAACTCCGCTCGACTCTCCTACCCATGTTGAGATCAATTCAAATGACGAAGAACTTGGTCAGCAACTGCTGGAATTAACACAGGCCGTTGAGAATACTACTCGCGGCTCAACTCCTATTGACCCATTTTCCTTAACGGATGATGTGCTGACTCGTTTAAACCATTGACCCGCCGTTTTGGTCTATCTTCTACACGAAAGTTGAGAAGTGAAAAGACATGCCTACCGACGAAACACTCAGTCACGAAGCTGAAAGTCTTAAGCGCGTAGCTCTATTCAAACGCCTGGAGTCCGAGGAGCTGGAAAATCTTGCTGCTGCGGTCGATCAGGTCAACTATAAATCGGGCGAAACAATTTTCAATGAGAGCGATCGAGGTGACGCGCTTTATGTGATCGACTCGGGCTCTGTTCGAATCTGGGTATTGGACGAGGATATCAAGCCCGTCACCCTGGCAGAGTTAAAGGAAGGGGACTTTTTCGGCGAGTTGGCGGTGTTGGACCGCGGCCCACGCTCGAGCAACGCAACCGCTATCACCGACACCGAGTTACACCGGCTCAGTAGTGACGACTTTCAGTCATTCCTTTTGCAGCATCCCGAAACCTCCATCGATGTGATTTGTGAGATCGGGGCGCGAATGCGACAAACAAATACGCTTGTCACTAACCGGGTTACCCGGAATATCAACGTTCAGATGGAATTGACTTCCACGCTCGGCGATCGCGTTGCCGACAAGGTAGCTTCATTTGGCGGCTCATGGACCTTCATTTTTATCTACGTAACTTTCTTACTAATCTGGATAGCCATTAATTCGTTTGTGCTTTATCGGTATGGACGCGGTGAGAATGGCGCACAGTTTGATCCTTATCCCTACATTCTTCTTAACCTGATGCTATCAATGACCGCGGCACTGCAAGCGCCAATAATCATGATGTCGCAGAATCGAGCGGCCGCGAAGGATCGACTCGCAGCTGAGCAGGACTTCAAAGTTAATCTAAAAAGCGAACTAATGCTCGAAGAATTGCTGAGGAAAAGTAGCGCGCGCGACGCTCAGATTCAGGAGGTGGTCGACAAAGTTAAATCGATCTGACCACCTCGGTCTTAAGGTTTCTTAGCCGGGTTGGATGTCACTGGCATTTTTACCGCAGGCGGTTTGGGAGCGCCTGCAGTTTCCCGTCTCGCCAGGCGACCTGTTCGTGATAGCGCTATGCGCTTTTCGGCGCTCGAAGGTTGGTCGACGGTGACTTTGATTGATCGAAACGTTCCGTCCGGCGTCTTATTCGTCGGATTGTAAGCGATCACATATTGAGTTCTCAGATCGCGAATGATCTCGTTCGCTATTTGCGGCAGTTCTGAGATCGAATCGGGAAAGAACGCCCGGCCTCCAGTTTCGGTGGCCAGTTTGTTGATTAAAGCCACAGCTCTTTCTTTAGGGCTCTTCCGGATCAAACCGGAATCTTTATCTAACTCGCTCACAAACCCGATCACAAAGATCTGTACATCCTCTTCTCGCAATCGCTCAAATAGCTGGTCCTGTTTGTAAAAGCTGTTCCTGTCTTCACCGTCAGTAATCACAATCAATGCTCGGCGGCGGCGATCACCTTCATCACCTTTCTTGTATTCCGATACATGTTCGGCAGAGAGGTAAACGGCATCTATCACGGCCGTTTGGCCGCCTTCGATATAGAAGTTATCGAGACCGTCCGTTAGCATCTCTTTATTCGACGTGAAGTCCTGGACAGTCTGGATGTTATCGCTGCTTACGAAGCGGACCAGGAACGTTTCATCGCCGGCCTTATTACTGTTGATGATGCTTTTACCTGCATCGATCACGCTCTGTAGTTGTGATCGCAGTGAACCTGAAGTATCAACTGCCAGGCCATAACTAATTGGTACTTCTTCTCGTGTAAAGCTTTCGATTGGTTGTGGAACTCCGTCCTCAAAAACGTGAAACTGACTCTGTGGGACGTTGTCGATCGGCCGGTTGTTCCGGTCGATCACACGCACATGCAGCTGAACCAAATCGGCGTTGATCTTCAGAATGTCTCCCGCTTCTATTTCAGGCGGTGGAGTTGGCGATGGTGTTGGCTTCAGACGTGGTGGCGGAGGTGGTTCGCCAAGGGAAGGAGCAATTCGATCTACACCTTGTTTTTGCGGCGCTGGAGTCGGACTTGTAGTTTGCCCTGCAGGAGATGCCGGCACCGTGGGCGTAGGCGTCGGAGAAGCCTGGGCATTTCGCGGGCGAGATTCGCCCCCTTGACTATGGGCTAGCGAAGAACCAAAAAACAACGCGCTGAGAAACAGTCCCGTAATCAGCGGAACAGTCGCACGCCTCTTAGTAGGTTTTCTTTCCATTAACCAACGCCTCATCGCAATCACCTTCATGAACTTCTTAACATAAATCCCAGCGCCGGGAGGTTGTAGAGAATATCGAACCCAGCCGTAGTCCTCAAATCCAGTCTACTCATAAGAAACGCCCCGGGAGCCCTTATTGGGTTCCGGAGCGCTACTGAAAGAGTAACTGGCGACCGCGGGATAAACGCGTGCTGGGGCAAACAGAGTCGCAAGCCCAGGCGGCGACCAAGCGCACATTTACGAAGATGCGTACCGGACCTCCCTGAGTTGCCGAATTACTGCAAACCAACGTCAACGTGCTCCGGTAGTGGCAAAATATCCCTCTTTGGATCGAACGAAGAGTCGGGGAAGACCACGGGGCGGTGTTACTTTAACTTTAACCCGATGCCATTTGCCGTCGTTCTGAAACGTATCAGGCTTATAGCCTATCGAGTATTGATGTCGGAGTTCGAGAGCGATCTGCTCAAAAATGTCGTCCATCTCAGCAGCTGACCGGGGGAAAAATGCTTTTCCGCCGGAAACTCCTGACAATTCGTCAAGAATCCCTTGTCCTTCCATGCCGAGCGAGCTGCCGGCATCGCTCCCATTCAGAATGCCGATCGAATAGAGCACTACATCTGATTCTTTCAGTAGTTTTCGGAGCTCATTAAAAGTGTACCTGGAGTCGTTGTCCTGGCCGTCGCTAATCAACAGGAGGGCTCGCTTTGGATGGGAGCCGCGCTGAACCTTTTCAACGCCAAGATAACAGGCGTCATAAAGAGCGGTTTGGCTCTTAGTTTCCACGAAGGTCAGCTTATTAAGTACGGAGTCGCCATCACGTGTTTTATCCAACAGCAATTGGGCGCGAGAATTGAAGGCTATCAGGAAGTACTCGTCTGAATCGTGGCTGGTCTGGATAAATTTGCTCAAAGCATCGCGCGCTCTTTTGACCTTGTCGCCACTCATCGAACCGGAGACGTCAAAAATCACTCCGACGGATACGGGCGAATCATCATCGCTGAAAAAGGTAATTTCCTGTTGCTGCTTGTTATCAAAAACGCTGAAAGCACCTTTACTAAGCCCGGAAACGTACCTGCCGTAAGTGTCGGTGACCGTGACGGTCAGGGTAATTAGGTCGGTATGAAAGATGATCGATCTATCGTCAAGCTCACTTCCGAGTTTCTTTTGCGGAGGGGTAGGGACCGGTACGCTGGTTTCCGTAGTCGGTTTCTCGGGTGATGGCTTCTGCTGAGCAGGATCCTGCGCGTTGGCAGCGAATGAAAATGCCAACGCGACTAACAGCAGAGTCAGCGGAGCCGGCGCAATCTTGGTGGCGTAACGACTCGTTAAATGCATCTCACCCCCAGGTTTTCGTCTCGAAGATTCAGTTTTTACTTGCCAGTCAGGGTCGAAAGGGCTGTCAACACAGATGCTTAAAAGTGTGCGAGTGATGCCCGACGCTGCTTAAACTGGAGTAAGAAAGGCTCGGGGAGACGGCCGTGCGTTTTGCTTCATCCTTGCTGTGTTGGCTGAAATCATTCTAGGACAGTGCACTCTGTAGGCGCAAGATAGCTGATCAGTTTCCTCGGATCGAGGCTTTGTTTCCTGTTTGTTCTCACATTTGGAATGGCTTTTCACAAAAAGTAACATGCCAACACTACAGTACCGCGAGCGAAGCGACCGGATGGCACACTCGACATTACGGCTAAATTCTGATGGTTGGTTCGTGGAGTGGAGTGTGCCATCCGGTCGCTTCGCTCGCGGTAGAGGTGCCATCCGGTCGCTTCGCTCGCGGTACTGTAAAGCCATTTGGAATAAAAAGGGTCGATACTTGGTAATTACTAATTGAGGTGTGTCAACTCGGAATTCCACATTATTAGACCGGTTTCCGCTTCAACAATCGGGCCGGTAAATCGGTAGGGACAGTTATAAGAAGCCATCTCTTATTCTTACGAAATTTTGGGTCGCCATTTTGGCTACGCGGAGAAATTGTCATGTACTCAGTTCCACACTGCAACTTTTATTGTGGTCAAACGTGTATAGTCTGAGCTATCCGGTCTCTCTGGCGCTCGCGAACTCAAGTGTTATACTCCCGGTGAAATATTGCGCCAGGACCCCCTAAATCATGGCTGAGTTTATTTGCAGGCTGGGCACTCCCGCAGGGGAGGTCATTACCAGAACAATCGAAGCACAAGGCGTGAGCGAGGCGCGAAACCGACTCGAACGAGAAGGTTTCCGTGTCTTTAATGTTACTCCGCCCAAGACCGCAGGTGTCACGGCCCTAACTCGACTGGGTCGAACAGGATCTCACCCTCGGGTCAAGGCAAATGACTTTCTTCTTTTCAATCAACAGTTAGCCGCATTGATTCGAGCCGGTATCCCGATTCTCCAAGCTATAACGATGCTTCGGAAGCGAGCGGCCTCTGCAAGGTTGCGGTCAGTCCTCGGCGATGTTGAAGAACAGATTAAAGGTGGCGCCGCCCTTTCACAGGCTTTTGCCTCCCAGGGAAGTATTTTTCCAAGGATTTACACTGCCTCGATTTTAGCTGGAGAGCGCTCGGGAGCCCTGGACGAAGTCCTCAGTCGTTACGTCACATACATGCGCCGGAATGTGGCTCTCCGGCGAAAAATTCGCGGGGCACTTGCTTACCCGATGTTTCTCCTGTTCGCGTCGGCATGCATGGTGATGTTCCTTTCCATCTATGTTGTGCCGCGGATGTCAGACCTGTTTACTGGTTTCGGTAATGAACTTCCAACAGTAACTCAAATAGTAGTTGGTCTTTCCAGGTGGCTTTCCGCTAATGTGATCTGGTTCGGTCCTCTAGTAATTATTGGCGCGATTTTCCTGTTTATCTGGTCTCGAACGCCGGTGGGACGACTGCAATTGAGTGCCCTGATCTTGAAGATTCCGCTGGCTGGCAGTTTGGCCGTTCAGCTGTCTGTGGCCCAGGCGACCAGATCGTTGGCCACTCTATTGGCAGGCGGCATCACACTCGTCGAGTCATGGGAAATTGCATCTGAGTCAATTACCAATCTCGAATTGAGACGTCGCAGTTCATCAATACTGCCGATGATTCGAGAGGGAAGGTCATTTACTGAAAGTCTGGAAACGGCCGGATGGTTGCCACCCTTGGCAATAGACATGATTGGTATAGGCGAGCGGTCCGGAAGTCTTCGAGAAATGTTGGACGAAGTGGCGGTCTTTTATGACGCAGAATCCGAGGTCAGGCTTGAGCAGTTGACGACCACGTTGGAGCCTGCGATTCTGGTCGTAATGGGTGGCGTAGTCGTAACAATCTTGCTTGCCATCTACCTCCCGATTATTCAGTCGATCTCCAACGGCGCCGGAGTCACAGGACATCGACATTAAGTTTTAGTAAGTTTCATGAGTCAATCCACAGAAAACGACAACCCCGTTTTGCCGAGTACCGTACCTCTTCCAGAAACTGGTCCAAGGCCCGCGGACCATTTGCCGCCCGAAATGAAGGCCGCCCGCGAACTCGCGCTCCGTTACCGGTTGCCGTTTGTCGACTTATTACCTCCAGATAAGGAATCACCTATCGATTACAACCTTTTCACCGAGGTGCCGGTTGACTTGATGGTCCGCCATCAATTCGTGCCGCTGCAGCGTGATGGAAAGGGATTGCATATCGCGATGGCCGATCCAACCGACCTGGAGCGCCTGGACGACTTGGCCCATACGTTGAGAACGAGGATTGTTCCGTACGTAGCAACTGCCGGTGCCGTTGAAGTGGTCCTTAGAAAAGGTGATACCACCCAACGAGTGCTGCAAGAGGCAGCATCAGGTTTTCGTATCTCACTTGTTCGCGAGACTGAAGCGGGCGAAGAGGTTTTGGATCTAGATCGATTAGCGACTGACTCCGAGATGTCGCCGATCATCAAACTTGTCGATACCATTATCTACAACGCGATGGAGTCGCGCGCCTCGGATATCCACATCGAGACACGTGATACGGAAGTGCAGGTTAAGTACCGGATCGATGGTGCGCTCTACGCTAAAGTCGATCCGATCGATCTCGCTTATCACCAGACCTTGATATCACGTATCAAGGTTATGTCGGAGCTTGATATTGCTGAGCGCCGAGTTCCTCAGGATGGCCGTTTTCGGGTTCGTTACAAGGGACGCAACGTTGACTTCCGCGTTTCGATCATGCCGACAATTCACGGTGAAGACGCAGTCATCCGTATTCTCGACAAAGAGCAGATCAACGAAGAATTCAAAAATCTAAATTTGAATGTTGTGGGTTTCGCCGAAGAAGACTTGAGAAAGTTCAGACGCTATATTGCTGAACCCTACGGCATGGTCCTGGTCACTGGCCCAACTGGATCTGGCAAGACAACCACCCTGTACGCCGCGCTCAATGAGATCAGAAACGAAGAAGATAAGATTGTTACGATCGAGGACCCGGTTGAGTATCAACTTCATGGTATTACTCAGATCCCAGTCAATGAAAAGAAGGGCCTGACTTTCGATCGTGGCTTACGCTCAATACTGCGTCACGATCCGGACAAGATCATGGTCGGTGAGATTCGTGATACTGAGACTGCCCAGATCGCTATTCAGTCAGCCCTGACCGGCCACCTTGTTTTCACCACGGTTCACGCAAATAACGTAATCGATGTAATAGGCCGCTTCCTGAATATGGGAGTTGAGCCTTACAACTTCGTCTCCTCGCTGAACTGTGTGCTGGCTCAAAGGCTCATCCGAATGCTTTGCCCATACTGCAAACGGTTGTATCATCCCGGTGACACTGAATTAAACGAATCTGGACTCAGACCGGAGGTTTATCGGACTCACCCTTTTTACCTGAATGTAGGTTGCGATGCCTGTAACCATACGGGGTACCGGGGTCGTACAGCCATTCACGAATTGCTCGATTTATCGGATAATATCCGCGAAATGATCGTTGAACGACGCCCAGGTTCGGAAGTGCGACGGGCTGCACAAGCCGAGGGATTGACCAGCCTCAGAGAATCAGCATTACAGAAGGTTTTCAGCGGGGTTTCAACTTTACACGAGATTAACCGGGTAACCTTCGTCGAAGAGCTCAGTTCCATTAAATAGGTGCCGGAATGCCACTCAACCGGGCATCTTAAACGACGAAAAAACCTGATCCGACCAATTTGTTCTTTAAAGGGAACTTGAATTTGCAAGATGCGTGTAACGATTTGCCTGCGCGGATCTTGTATCTTAATCGCCGGCGCGGCATTATTTACGTCGCCGAACTGTCCACCTCCCGAGCAGAAAGCCATGAAAATCAAAATGAGTAGTAGATCCGCCATTTCTTTCATCCTTGCCATCAGTCTGCTGTCCCTGCCAATCACGGCGTTCGGGAAGAAAGGTGACAAGAATTTCAAACGTGGCATGCAGTACGAGAGTGCCCAGCAATGGGATAAAGCGGCCCAGGAGTTCACCCTCGCAGTCGCCGCAGATCCCTCAAATATGGAGTATCAGCTGCACTTCCGCCGCGCGAGCTTCAACGCTTCACAAAGCTATATGCAGCAAGGCAGATCACTCGCTGAACAAGGCGACTTTGTGGGCGCCTACAATGCCTTCCGTCAAGCTTATGGCTACGACCCCGTAAACGAACTCGCCGTCTCAGAGATGGAGCGCGTGCTGCGTTTGCAGGCAGTTAAAGAGGGAAGAGCTCGACCTGCCAGCTCAACTGGAGAGAATCAAGACGGCGCCTTCACACCCGCGAGTACTCAGAGTCCTCAAGACGGTGCGACTCCGCGCGAACAACAGGTGACCGTGATCAACTACACCGGTGATCTGAAGAGCTTTATTCGGAGCCTCGCAGAACGATTGAATCTAAACGTGATTTTCGATCGGCAGTCGTTCGCTCAAAGTCGATCAATTGATATCAATCTACGTGATGTCACAACTCCTGAAGCTCTCGACTACATCTTTCTTCAGGAAGGACTTTTCTTTCAGAAGCTCAGCCGGCGGACGATCCTCGTTGCCGATCAGGCTCGGCGGCCACAATATCAGCAGTTAGTGTTAAGAACATTCTTCCTTTCCAATATGAAACCCAGCGATGCCAGAACGCTGGTCCAGCAAGCGATTCCACCGTCAGTCGGAAGACCCCAGACAATCGTAGTACCCGACGATGCAACTAACAGCTTGACCGTTAGAGATACTGCCGAGAACGTGCGCTTAATCGGAGACTTGCTTCAGAGCATTGACAAAGATCGAGCTGAAGTAGTGATGGATGTCAATATTTACGAAATTACCCGAACGGACTTTTTGCAATGGGGTAATCAGGTTGGCACCGGAAACTTCACTATCGGCGGTTCGCCCGGTTTCTCGCTGCTTACTGATAACGGTATCGTCAATAGCAGTTTTGGTCGTGGCGTAAATCTAGCGCCACTGGTTGGTGGCGTTCCGACCGCACTTGCCGCCGCTCTCGTTATTCCACCGTCGGCTCTAACAGCCTTTGCAAATAAGCAGAACACTAAACTCATTGCTTCGACTCAAGTCCATGCCTTTAACGGTGAAGAGTCGACCGCGCGAATCGGTCAACGAGTTCCAGTTCAAACCGCGCAGGCCTACCCGTTTGGTATTCAGACAGGAACACCTAATCCAAATAATGGCAACGTTTTTCCCAGTGGCGGCTTTCCAGTAATTAACTATGAGCCGACCGGCCTGACTCTCAAGTTTACTCCACAGGTATTTCCGAATCTGGATGTTCAAGTGAAGATGAACATCGAGTCCAAAGATGTCTTCGGTGCAACGACTTTGACACCTACATTCACCGAGCGGACCATTACCGGCACAGCTCGAATCCAGAATAATCGGACCATGATGCTGGCGAGTGTATCGTCCGAAGCAGAGTCAGTTGGTCGCCAGGGCTTGCCAATTCTTGGTGGCTTGCCAATCCTGGGCAGATTCTTTACGGCTCCGACGCGTGACAATAAGCAGATCGACATCGTCATCTCCGTAACGCCACGTGTACTGCGTGCCCCAACCGTAACCCCTCGAGACGAAGAGATGAGGCCAAGTGGAACGTTATCGGCACCAACCACTGGCTCGCTCGCGCGGATGGTGAGGGAAGCTGATCGAGATGATCAGATAGCTGCCGCACGTAGTCTTCCGCGTGATGTAGCTCTGCAGTTACCGGATCGACCAGTTGAAGTTGTGACTCCGAAACAGCCTTCAGGCACTGTGGCGCAGGCTACAACGCCTCAAAATACTCCGGTGAGCACGCAGCCTCTTCCAGCGCCCGCAACCCAGACAACTACGCAGCCGAGCGCGCCTGTGAATACAACAACAGCTGGAGCTTTGGCCCAGGCAAATGCAAATCCTCCTGCCCCGGCGCCCGTTGTTCAGCAAAATTTCCAAGCGGTCAATACGGCGAAGGAAGTTGTTAAAGACAACGCTGTTGTGCCCGACGATATTCCTTCATTTGTTCCAGCGCCCAAGTCACTCGTAAGCAACCGAGCGGCTGCAGAAGTTGCCACTGTCAATTCGAGTGCGGCGGGAACTCAGAATGCGGTGTTGACCAGTTTGGCTAAACCAGTCGATGCATCTCTCAAACCTGGCTCGACCGATAAGCGAGTCGCTCAGATCAAGTTCCTGCCTGCGCAAGATGTAATGAAGGTAGGCGAGAAACGCCGCTACGCCATCCAACTTGAATCAGATGTTGGCTTGAGTACGGCTTTACTGGCGTTACGCTTTGATCCTAGGGTCGTAAAGGTCAATGGTATAACCGCGGGAAGTTTGATTATTCTGGCGGGAGACCTGGCGCCGACCTTCACGCAATTCAAATCAAATCAATCCGGAATTTGTATGGTCTCGATCTCAACTCCGGAAGGTAAGTCTGCGATTCGTGGCACCGGATCGCTAATCCTGATCGATGTTGAGGCGATTGGTGTAGGTGATGCATCATTTGTCTTCGACAAAGACACTTTGCATCTGGTTGCAACTGATGCCGGGGATGTGTTGTCAGCCATCACCCAGGGTGTCGCAACTGTTCAGCAGTAGTTGATGTCATTGAAGGCCAAAGTAGTAATGAAACGCGGTGACCTGTTGAATCGAATTAAGTCGGCTGGTCGCCGCGTTCCTATGTCAGAACGCGGAGAGTATGGCTTCTCCCTGATAGAACTAGTCATCACCGTTACGGTCATGACAATCCTGACTCTCGGCGTGATGCCTCTGGTAAAAGTCGCCGTGCGCCGCCAAAGAGAACAGCAGCTTCGTGAAACGTTGCGCCAGATCAGGTTTGCGATAGACGAATTTCACCGGGATACAGCCGGACTGAACTGTTCGACCGCCGGTCTCACTGGCAACAATCCCAACCAGCCGCAGGTTGGACCAGTTGATCCAAGAAGTCGCGTAATGATCAGCGATTGCACTATTTTTGGCGTCGACAATCCCGATCGCTATCCACCGACGCTACAAACACTGATTGACGGTGTCAGCATTATTCCGCGCGGTGTTGCGGCGGGCGCTGGAGGTAAAGGATTACAGAGCACGGGAACGCAGATGACGAATACCAATTCGCAACTCGACTCGCAGCTCGCGACCAAAACGAAGGTGTATTTGAGAGCTTTGCCAATCGATCCGATGACCGGCAAGGCGGACTGGGATATTCGCTCGTGTTACGACGCATCAGATTCAACCTCATGGGGAGGCGAAAATGTTTTTGACGTGCGGTCCAAATCACGCGAGACCGCACTTAATGGGGAGAAGTACAGTGATTGGTAATTTGTTGTTCGGCAAAACCCAACAGTCAAAAAGAAGTAGTAGGGGCTTTACGTTGCTGGAGCTGATGATCGTAATAGCAATCATCATCATCCTAGCCTCGATAACCCTGCCGCAATATCGCAAGACCATTATTCAAACTCAAGAGGCTGTCCTGCGTGACGACTTATTTAAAATGCGCTCGTTGATAGACCAGTTTGCTGCTGATAAAGGACGTTTGCCACAATCGCTCGAGGAATTGGCCAGCGAAGGTTATATGCGAGAGGTTCCGGTTGATCCAATGACGGGTCAGAAGGATTGGACCATCACAACTGGTGATGATCCCAATTCAACTGAAGGTCAAACCGGCATGGTCGATATCCACAGCGCCTCGTCAGATCCGTCATCTGAAGGTACTCCATATAGTGAATGGTAGAACGTCAAGTCGTAAAGAATGTCCAGATTCGCATCACGTATAACTGAACCCAGATTTCCTGCCACCGCTATCGGCCTTGAAAAAGGTATGGCGTCCGTCGTTCATGTGGAGCGAGCAAGTGGAAAAACTTGCACGATTCGGCGCGCCGCGACTTTCAGTCTTTCCGACACCATAGTCCGTCCAAGCTTCGACGAACAGAATATCGGCAATCCTGAACAATTAGCTGAAATTCTAAAAGAACTCGCTCTCAGCGCGGGATTGCTCAAACAAAAGAGATGGTCGTTGAGTTTACCTGCTGACACTACGCGTACGGTGGTTCTGACGCTTGAGGGGCAGGCGCAATCCGGAGCTGAACTTCAGGATATTCTGAAGTGGAAAATGGAACGGGGATTCGGCACCACCCTCGACGAGTTGTCGATCTCAAAAGAGCGCTTGCAGAAGGATCCGCAAGGCCGTGATCGGTATCTTGTAGTCGCTGTCAATCGCTCCATCCTGGCTGAATATGAATCGGTTATCCACTCCCTCAATTGGCGTGTCGGACTGGTGATGCCAAGGCAACTGGGTGAGTCGCGCTGGTTGATGCGCAATGGCGGCTTCGCAGGTGATTCCCTGTTAGTCAGTAGTGGCGAGCATGGATTTACCGCTGTGTTTCTTCGCGGAAATCATCCTTTGATCGTTCGCACCGTAACCTGTAACGACGACGAGTGCGAGGATGAATTCTATCGACTGCTGCTGTTCTACAGAGATCGGAATTCAGCTACTGATAGTCAGACTTCCCAGCTTTCCAGAATGATGGTGATTGGTCAAAGCCTACCCAAAGAGCGTGCAGGCTCAATCGTTCGAGAAACCATGGGAATCGACCTCACTCCCCTCGAAGCCGAGGATCTCGGATTAACGCTCCCGGGAAGGGACCTCAGTTTTGATGTGGTTGCAGCGCCAGCCGGACTTGCGACAATGTCCTTGTAACCCGCTATTTTCTGAACCTTTGGGTGAAACAAAAAGCTGCAGCGGCGCGTAAAACCTGAACACCATGAGCATTATTGCGTCATCTCAGTCCAAATCGCTTTCAAGGGATTTCAGCCTGGTAAATGACTGCGAACTCGTTTCGACTGCGATAAGCGGGACTGAAGGTAGCTTTGAAGAACTTGTCAGACGCTACCAACGCCCGATTTCGGCCTATGTATACCGGATGGTAGGCGATTACGAGTCAGCTCTTGATCTGACCCAGGAAATTTTTATCAAGGTTTACGGGTCCCTCCGGCGTTACCGCGCCGAATTCAAATTTTCAACATGGATCTACAAGATCGCGCATAACTGCGCGGTCGATCACCTTCGTAGAAGCTCGACTCGCGAGCAGTCCTTGATCAGCGGAACCGAGAGCGATAACTTTGAGCTCCCCCTCGAGAGCTCAAGGCTGACTCCGGAACAGGAAAGCGAACGAAAAGAGCGTCGCATCGAAATCGAAGGTGTGATTCGAGCACTACCGTCCAACTACCGCGAACTCATCATTCTCAGACACTCACAAGATCTAACTTACGAAGAGATCGTTGAAGTAACCGGCCTGCCGCTGGGAACCGTTAAGAACCGATTGTTCCGTGCACGTGAGATGATGCGAGAACTATTTGTTGAGAAGGGAATCACCGGCATTTAAATGGTCGCAGCTCTAAACAGTCCGCCGCAGCTCTGCAAGCCTATGGACATCGTCGCCTACGTCGACGGCGAATTGAATGCTGTTGCACAGTTGTCACTTGAAACTCATCTGGAAGATTGTCAGTTGTGTCGCGATGAATTGCTCAATCACCGAAGGTTGATTTGCGAGCTGGATGCCGCACTCGATAAGGGTTCGGAATTGCAGATGCCAGAGGGATTCTCGAAACTTGTGGCGGTTCGTGCTTCCAGCGATATGAGTGGCGTTCGTTCTCGGGTTGAAAATCGCAGGGCCCTGGCGATCTGTTTGATTCTCGGTCTCTCCGGTTTTGCTCTTGTAGGTGTGGCGCTTCCGCGAGCCGGTTTTATCAAGTTGCGAAGTCTCGCCGATGGTTTTAAGGCGCTGATGAGTCTCCTGGGGAGTGCCATTTACGACAGCTTAATCAGTGTCTCAGTGATTGCAAAAGTAGTTAGTCGCAAATTTCTCTTTGAGACCAGGGCTACAGCGATCGCCGTCGTAGTGGTTGCCGTTGCAGTTTTTATCCTGTCTCGCCTGATTGTTAATTATCATCGCTCGAGCGCTACCGAGTAAGAGCTCGCCGGATGGCAAATGATTACTTGTCGCGCAAACTCCGCTTTAGACTTCAGCTTCCCTGTATTTCGCTCTGTTAACTCAAATCGATTAGGAGCTCTGCTCTTTTGTCTGCTGATGTTGGTTGGAGCAACTTACGCCCAGGATTCCGTTGCTCTGCCAAAAGAATCGGATGCAGTCGTCATCACCGGAGTATCAAACACTGATGCTTATGGACTGGGACGAACGGTTCACATCCAGGGGACAGTCAAGCAAGGGGCAATGTCATTTGGTGGCGATGTGATCGTTGAAGGTGTCGTCGAGGGAGATGTTGCGACAATAGGCGGGTCGGTAATTCAGTTACCGGGTGCACGGATTGGTGGCGATGTAATCGTCATCGGAGGAACTTACGAGCCGAGCGATGCAGTACCTCTCAGGAAACAGGGCGCCACGACTATCATGTACGCTGGTTATCAAAATGAATTACGCGACTTGATGCGGAATCCGTTAGGCCTCATTAGACCAAGGTGGACGCCGGGTTACTTTGGTACCAGGCTGCTCGTCATTCTGTTCTGGTTTGTGGTGTCGTTAGCTTTTACGGCGGCGATGCCCCAGACGATCAGCCGTGGAATAGCACGCTTAAAACTCACCAGCCTTCGCGTCGCGTTGATCGGCTTGATCGGGGTTATTGTTTTTGGCGCCGGTCCAATTTTGTGCCTGTATATCCTGCCACAACCCATTAGCGTTTTGATTGGACTTATAGCCCTACTTCTCTGGTTAGTATCAGGATTGTTTGGTCGCGTGATCTTGTATGCAGCTACAGGTCGTTGGTTACAAAATAAGTATTTTCCGATCGCGCGGCACTCAGAAGCGGTCGCACTGTTGTTGGGAACGAGTTTCTGGGTTTTGTTAACCTCCTTACCCTATGTCTGGCCCTTCATAGCTGCTGTCATCCTGGTCCTTAGTTTGGGCCTGACATTGACTTCTCGTTATCGCAGTTCATGGCACCGGAACACTCAAAGCAGTCCAGTCTTCTAATAACAAACAGATAGACCGTTTGGGTCTAACCTACGTTTGGTTCGTTACCATCAAAGCGCTTACAATTTGTTCGTCGATTGTGAAGAGGATCCCCGCAGATACTGGCTTAAAACTGCAGCGGACTTCTTCGCCTGATACACAATTGCTTGGCACAAAGAGTAAAGCTACGACTAGTACAGTACCGCGAGGGAGGCGACCGGATGCCACACTCAACAACCGATCTTTTGAATCCCAGCGGAAAATTGAGTGTGGCATCCGGTCGCTTCGCTCGCGGTACTGTAATGGATGCCCATGGTTCCACAAAATTCGACTCTTTGTGCAAAGCCCTTACATTGTCATAACCGCCGGGTGGCGGTGTTCAGCGAATGGACGGAAAGGACAGCTAATGAGGTTCCTCTTTTTAGCATTCATTCTTTTAATTACCGGAACTCAGA
>DASROI010000071.1:0-18907 GCA_035646955.1 Pyrinomonadaceae bacterium | reverse complement strand
GAAGAGTACAACGACTTAATCATCCAAACCTTCCGCGCCCGCGCCGCTGCCCGCTAAATCATCAGCCACGAAGCCCCTTCTTTGCGTCACTCTGCGGTCCTCAGCGTCTCTCTGCGTTCCTATGATTCAGCAAAAACAGCGCATCGCAGAGAGACGCTGAGGACCGCAGAGTGACGCTGAGAGAATAGAATCTCAAAACTTTACTAACTCGAACTTCGTCCGGAAACTTCTGTAGGGACTGTTGTAGAACGTTCCAAAGTTCAGACTGTCAATATTGTTTTGCACGTCACGTGGGTTCCAGTGATTCGTGATGTTGAAAACGGTAAGCCCAATCCGGCCCCTGTATTTTTTGCCTCGAAAGGGAATCGCCACCCCCTTCGTGATCAAGAGATCGAATGTCGCCAGCGAGGGAAAACGTCCCCCAGCGTTTCTTGGTCCTACAAAATTCTGATCTTCATCAATCACGGAAAAGGGAAATCCGCTGCGCCATTCAACCACTGGAGTCAGTACGAACTTACGTGGCAGCCCAATATCGCCCCAGAATAACAGCCGATTTGGCGTATCAAAATTTTGTGGTCCATTCTCGTTCGGTCGAATAACGGGATGTCTCAGGTTGCCAAAGTAAGTGTTGAAATCATTCAGTTCACCGCGCGAGTCAGACCTCACATACGCCAGGTAGAGATTGCGGTTCTCCTGAAGACGCCCGCGGGCGACAACCTGGAACTCGCGATAGGAGGATTTCCCATCATTTTCGAGCACCAACAAACCTGAACCATCAGTTAGGTTTACAGGTTCGACGAAGAATTCGTGCCGCGTTTGCCGTTCCTCATAACCGAGTCTTAAAAGAAAACGAGAAGATAGCTCGTGATCGACCTGTACGTTCCAGGCGACGCTATACGGATTGTCGACATCCTCCGCCGCAAAAGTGTTCCCGTAAATCCGTGGCCTATCAACAACGGTGGCACCGTTTGGCGCAAAACTGGTGACCTCGAAATTCTGAAACTGTTCAAACGACCCGATGTTCAAGGGTATCTTGTCAAAGAAAAGGCCTACTCCGCCTCGCACGACGGTCTTTCCATCGTCGAACGGTACGAGTGCGAAACCGGCTCGAGGAGCGAAGTTATTCTGTCCTCCAATCTGGTCGCGGTCGAAACGTAAACCGAGATCCAATGTCAGCCGTTTGGAGGGTGACCATTTGTCCTGGACAAAGGCAGAGTATTCGTTTTGGCTCTGGTCCAATATTCCTGGTCCAACAAACTCGATTAACTGACTGAGTGTTCCATCGGCGCGAATGATGCTCACTGGATTGCTGATGTCGCTGCCACGGAACGACGCATGGCTGTAGTTAAAGCCTGTCTTCACCTCGTGCGCTCCGTGCCATTGCGCCGGTTTGAAGTTAAAGACTTCCAGCCATTCGTAACGCCGGCTAACACGATGCTGCCGATCGAAAAAGCCTCCAAAGTTACGATCCGGAGTTATTAGGTAAGGCGCGCCGCTGTTGTTGAAGACATCGGTATCAAATTGCTTGGCGCTGACGCTTGATTGCAGCAACGCCCCGGATTTGAAAGCGGCCTGTTCGTTGATAGCGAAAAACCAACCACGCTGATGAATATTGGCTGTCGTGTTCGAGGGATTGAAGGTGTTGAGATTTGCGAAGTCCAGTTTTTGCGGAAAAATTGAAAAGCTTGTTGTCAGCCGGTGTATGTCGTTAATGACGTAATCGATGCGCGAAAACGAATCGAAGCTCTCCCGCTTTATGTCGCGTTCGCTGAAATTTAGATTCTTCAATGAGGGAACATCGGTACGCACAAACCTGTACTCCAGGCTCTGAAAGAAAAACAGCTTGTCCTTAATGATTGGCCCACCAACTGCGACTCTCGGAGTAACTGAGCCGATACCAAACAGATGACCATCGCGCACTCGAGGCCTGGGTAGGGTCCCGGTCAAAAGATAACGCCATTTGTTGCTACCTGAGCGCGTCTCAATCGACGTAACTGCGCCCGTAAATTTTCCAAACTCAGCGGAATAAGGGTTCGAATAGACTTGAATAGTATCGACAGCTTCGAGTGGCAGTTCGATGGCCGGGCTTCCAGTTACAGGATCAGTGACGTTCAGGCTGGAAACAAGAATGCCGCTTTGAGTTGGTCGAGTGCCTTTTATATTAAGCGTGCCATCCGGACCACGTACGACGCCGGGTAATAAGGGCAGAGCATCTTGAAATTTCTGATCGATCAGCGGCGCATCACGCAACGTGGCGGTGGTAATGATGCCCGGTACCGTCGACTCGGTCTTGCTAGGATCGGTTTGATCGTCTGTGACGGTCACGGTTCCGGTGATTGCCTGTGGTTTGAGCAGCAGGTTTAGTTCAACCGTCGCGTCGATTTGAATGCTGACGGTCTGTTCATATTTCTCAAAGCCTTGAAGTTCAACCGTAAGGGTGTAATCGCCGGCGGTTAAACCTGAGAAAAGATAGGTTCCTTCCTCGTCACTCACTGTCTGAAGTTTTTTATCTCCGAGAAGTTTGCTGTTGACTGTCACCGGGGCGCCAGGGATGGCTTTGCGCTGGTCGGGAATGTCGGCGACAACCTTGCCCTTTATGCTTCCGGACTGAGGAACCCGAGCGTACTTCGTTGCGTTACAGATAGTAGGGTTCGCAAATAAACAAATGACCAGAAACAGTAGGGGAGAATAATGAGTGGGTGAATTGAAGAGCATGATTCTGGAGTTGCAGTAGGTCGGGATAATCGGACTAATGACTGAAAAGTTTATGGAATAATGATTGATCGTCCATTACAGAGCGTCGTTGAATCAGAGCGCTACGAGAGAGTATAGATGTTTTATCGTCTCAACGGTTGCATCATAAATCCTCTAACTATGTAGTCGGCCAATGAAGCAAAGATCGGGCCATTGCATTGCACAAGAAAGTCGAAATTTTGCCGACGAGCTTACAGCGCCGCGTCTATGAAGCGACCGGATGCCACACTCAACGAAGCGATCGTGAGGATCACAAGGGAACATTTAGTGTGGCATTCGGTCGCTTCGCTCGCGTTACCGTACGGTACTGTAGTACCGCCAAAGAACAGCGGCAAAACATATGCAAGATCGAAGATCAAAGCTCAAAGCTCAAAGTTCAAACTCCCGCCTATCCTTTTCATCCATCTATGTCTCTATACATTTGGATGACTTGTTTGCGCGAAGCTGGAGCAGCAAATGACTCGGTCGGAATCGCCTGATGAAGTCCTGGTAATGGCTGCGATTCTGGGCGATCTCGAAGCTTTTGAGGAGCTCGTCGTGCGCTACCGGCCGGCGGTTGTCAGACTGGCCAGGACGATTGTTGGACCGAATGATGGTGAAGATGTCGCCCAGGACGCGTTACTGCTGGCCTTCAAGGCTCTGCCGGCGATAGATGAACCGCATAAGTTTGCGGCCTGGCTGTCGGCGATCACAAGGCACCGGGCCTTTCGTTTTAGTAAGAGTGAAAAGGCTCATCTGAGTAAAAGACTCGAGCTGGACGAATTACTGCTTGAAAAGATCCATGCGCTTGGGCAGCCATTAACGGAGAAGAGTGAAAACAGAGAGGCAATGGAACGGTTGGAAGAGTTACCCGAAGAGTATGCCTTGCCGATGAGATTGCGGTTTGTGGATGAGATGCCGGTGAAGAGGATTGCCGCATTCATGGGCCTGCCGCTTTCCACAGTGAAGTGGCGACTCCATCAGGGCAAGAAGTTGATGAAGGAGAAATTTTTATCTGAGGGAGAAAGAAATGGAGAATGAAAAGAGTAAGTTAATCAACGTTCTACGACGAATTGCACGAGCGGCGGGCTACGCAGCATGGGTTAAAGCTCAACCTGATGCCTCAAAGTTCTGCGCGACACAGTACAACAAAATACTGACGCGGCTGACGGAGCTTGAACCGTCGATCACTTCGCTATTCATGCCGTTGGCCGAAGACGCTTCGCCGGAAGTCATTCGCATTGCAACTCGGGAAGTGCTCGCCTATTTTGAAGCCGACGAGCCTGACTTCAGCTGGTCCTATGGCCGCCGCTTTGGCTGTCGTCCGCATCGTGCGCGGATCAATTGCCTAACAACGTCTGCGTGATAACTGCTATTTAGAGAGGTTCAGGAGCATTATGGAAAGAGAAAAAGAATTGGTTAAGTTGATCAATGTATTGCGGCGCACGTCTCGCATGGCGCTGCAATCGGAATGGACGGGCGGCAAGGAAGATGCGGCGGCATTTTGCACGGACCAATACAATCGGGTGCTTGCCCGTTTGAAAGATCTGGATCCGGGCGTTAGTAAAGTATTCGATCCATTGCCAACGGGCACTTCGTTAACGGTCGTGGCCATGGCTTCACGGCAACTCGCTGCTTATTACGAAGACGAGCTTGGACCAGCAAAGGGGTTTGGTCGTGCTCACGCCTTTGCCTTCGACCCCAGCATGTTTAAGGAGTTCTGGGAAAAGGGCTCACGCGAGATTGAAGATCTCGGAGAATTCATTCGAGAGAGCATTGAAGAGTGGGCCAAACAGCGAAAGAAGTCCGCCGGAACCGAAGAGAAAAAGAGTGCTTAGCGGTATTACCAAGCGTGCCCAACCTGCTTAGCTCACCAGAGTCACTCCGTTGGGAAGGTGGGCAGCGGAAGTCTACACTCTCACCAGAATCATGCAGTTGGGAAGGTGGGCAGAGCGGGCAGCACACTCAAAAATGTAATGTCAGTCGCAGCGTCGCCCCCGCTCTTCATCCCCGCGTATCTCTGCGTCACTTCTTAGTACCTCAGCTAAAGTTCTCGGTGCCTCTGTGATGGAATCTCGGGCCTCATTTCTAAACCACAGAGTCTCAGAGAACACAAAAGTTGCACAGCGCGGCTTAGGCCGCAACCAAACGATCAAGTTGCGAGACCGGTCAGTACCGATTCGCGGTAGCGTCGGGTGAGTCTCGAGGATCAAGCAGTTATCAGCAGTTTGAGACTCACCCGACGCTACCGCGTTTCGGTACTGACAACCTGTCTCGCATTGCCGATCGGCCTACTGCCCTCTGAAATGTCCTCGCAAAAAAACATCGTCAGAAAAACAAGAAGTTGTTTGTTTGTGGCACAGAGTAGAACTACAAAGTTAAGCTCGCTACATATCCGCTCAAATCGTTTTGAGGACGGTTGCTGCTTCAGTTACAAATCAAGATAAATATCCTCCTGTGAGTCAAGCACCGCAGTGATACGCAGAGGACCGCAGAGATACGCAGAGTTTAGAGTGTGGCGACCCATGATCGACATTTTCTAATTGGGGTAAATTTCGCTTATCCTCACACCATGACTCAAATAACTCTCAAGGGCCTGTCGGACGAGCAGGTGTCGGCTCTTCTACCTGAGGGGCTGATATCACTGTGCTGGAGAGGTAGCATGGCCCACGGGATGTATGTACCCAAGAACGATCCTGATTCCATCGATGACAAAGATGTGATGGGTATTTACATTGGACCGCTTGAGCACTACCTCGGCTTTGATCGTAAAGATGTGTATGAGAAATGGGAAGGCGAGTGGGATTGCGTCTTCTATGAGTTGCGCAAATTTGTTGGACTACTGCTGAACTGCAATCCGAACGTACTCAGTCTACTATGGGTTAAACCGAATGGAATTATTTTTGAGAGTCCACTCGGCGCCAGGCTACGCGAGAATCGGGATCTGTTTGTGACCAGGAAGGCTTATCACTCCTTCTCGGGTTACGCTCGCGATCAATTCAAGAAGATGATCTCGTTCAATCAGGAAGCGCAGGCTTTGATGCAGCAATTGGAAGAAAAGCTGACGTCCTTTGGCATCGATCCTGACTCATCCGACGCTGGGAATGCCCTTCGAGGTCTGGATGGAAAACCTTTTGTAGGCGCAACGACCGAGATGATGGAGGTGGTGAAGCGCTTTCGAGGCGAGCGGCGCCGCTTTTACAGTGGTGGATACATGGGAAAAAAACGGCGCGAGTTGGTCCGTCGAGTTGGGTACGATGCGAAGAACGCGGCGCACCTGATACGACTGCTGCGTATGAACATCGAGTTCTTGACTGAAGGTACGTTGTATGTTGAGCGAGCGGACGCAGTGGAATTACTGGATATAAAACGGGGAGCCTGGCCGCTCGAGAAGGTCAAAGCTGAGGCCGAACGGTTATTCCAGTTGGCCCAGGAGGCCTACGTGCGTTCATCTTTACCTCCTGAACCAGACCATCGAGCCGCAGAGCAACTGTGTGTCGAACTGATTTCCGAATTTCACGGGCTCAGGTTTGCTGCCGAAGTTTGAGTTTTGCACCAAGGGTTGAGCTCTGGCAGCCTTTGTGAGCAAAAATGCCTGTTGGGGAATCCAAATTGCAAGCGTTGCGCCGCAGGGGAATCAAATCGATCGAACCCCTTCGGGGTTCGATACAACAATCCACCCCGTCTCTCTTCCCAGGGTTGCCAAAGCTCAACCCTGGGCTGAAATTGGCCAACACCTTCGGTGTATTAAAAAGCCCAAAGTTCAAAACCCAAAGTTCAAAACCCAAACTTCAAAGCCTGACGTTCAAAGCCCGAAGTCCAAAGACCAAAGCCACAAACAGATAATTCCTCACGGTGCCAGTTCAGATGTAAGCACCGCTCCACCCAAACTGGGTATCACTGCGGCAATCTTCACCACCTTGCGACTCGCTTTATCAATCCACACCGTCTGTTTGTCATTATCGACGTCGACCGAAACAACCTCCAACTTATAAGTATCAAACGTTCCGGCCGGCACGGTCACGCTTTCCGAGCCAACTACTTTTAGCTGCTTCATCTGAACCTTTTGCGACTGCACATTGAAATTCCGGAATCCAACGGTATAGCCATCGGCCAAAGGTAGCGCCGCCATAACTTCATATGACCCTGCTCCATCGGCGAACAGCGTTCCACCCGGATCCGCACTGATCGGAGTCGAGTTGCCATTCATCGTCATCGCACCGCTTACTTTGTTTGGGGCGACATCCAACTCGATCGTCATTGGTCCTTGTTTGATCGACCGGTGCTTTAACAGCAGGCTACCCTTCTCGATGATGCTCGAGTCAGAGATCTCTCCTTGAGGAGTAAGAGCAGTTCCATTTACTACCCAGGCGCCGTTTTCATCTTTAATTTCAGTCTTGAGCGTTAGGGGAATCGTTTGACCGCCGGCTGCAATCGAGGCCTTATAGTTTGTTGTACCGGGCACAAGTTCCATCGCTGTCTTAGGAACTTCAGCGCTTGATGTCATCTTTTGTGGGAGTGTTAGTGTCTTTACATCAACGGTGATTTCTTTCAAACGCTGCGCCGTCTCAGGCGGCATTGTCTCCTGGTAGCGACCGCCGATATGCTTCGCGAGAAACTTCTCTATCGATGCAAACATCGCCATGTTGTTGACGGGCCTTGCAAACCCATGGCCCTCGTCCGGTGCAACAAGATATTCGACTGGAAAACCTCGATCCCGCAGAGCGACAACGATTTGATCGGACTCCCGTTTATTGACGCGCGGATCATTCGCGCCCTGAACCACCAGCAATGGAGTCTTGATCTTGTTAGCGGAGTTTAATGGCGATTGTCTTTCAAGTTGGGCCTTGCCTTCAGGCGTGTTTGGGTCGCCCATTCTTTCGTAGAACAACTTTCGGATTGGTTCCCAGTAAGCGGGAATAGATTCGAGCAGAGTAATCAGGTTTGATGGTCCAACAATTGAAACTGCCGCAGCATACACATCAGGAGTAAAAGCAACTCCTGCAAGTGTCGCGTAACCACCATACGAGCCGCCCATGATGCCAACTCGTTTCGGATCAGCGATGCCCTGGGCGATCAGGTATTTTGCACCCCAGGTGATATCGTCCTGCATCTTTTCGCCCCACTGTTTATTTCCCGAGTCGAGGAATTTCTTGCCGTATCCGGTTGAGGCACGGAAGTTGGGCTGTAGGACGGCGTAACCGCGGTTGGCCAGAAACTGGGCAAACGAGTCGTAGCCCCATGTGTCTCGGCCCCAGGGACCACCATGCGGCAGAATGATGGCGGGAAGATTCTTGGCCTCGACGCCTTTCGGAAGAGTTAAGTAGGCCGGAATTTCCAGACCATCTGACGACGCATACTTAACAGGCTTCCGCGGCGCCAGGTATTCGCGGTTGAGTTTTTCCCGCACCTGATATTGAAGGGTAACTTTCTTGGTAGTGCGATCGAAAAGATAAGTTGATCCCGGATCTGTATCGCTGTAAGCAGAAATCAGATAGACCTTTTCATCTTTCGTTGAGGATCCAAAACCAAGTTCTTTTCCCGGTAATTGCTTTTGAAGCAATTTGTAATCAGCTTCATAGTTTTTATCTTTCCAGTAGATACGCTCGCGTTCATCGTCGTAAGAAGTGGCAATTAGTTCGTCGGTGACTTCAGAAAACACAGCATTGCCGAAGTCGACCCGATTCATTGGATCCGCTTCGACCAGGTCTTCCTTGCCCGTGGTGGGATTGAACAGTTCGAGTCGAATCAGATCGATGTTGCTGCCTTTGTTTGTCATCAGGTATGCGCGCTGGCCGTCTTTGTTATAGGCAACAACCTGGCAAGTTTCGAACACACCGCATGAGTAAACCTTTGTGAATCCGTTGGCGTCGACCCGCAGGATTTCAGTATCGCCGTTCTCCGGTGAGCGAGTAGCCATCTTCAGCTGGTCCCGCGTGTCGAACACCCAACCGGTAATTCGTTCGGTATTTTTTCGGAGAAGGGTACGTTCACCGGTCGAAATTTTCACTTTGTAAAGATCATGCCAGGCGGCGTCACGATCATTGAGACCAACGTAGATCGCGTCGGGCTCACTTCTTGGAACCAGGTAAATGGCCGCACGAACACCTTTCATATCAGTAAGGTTTCGGACGGTTGGAACATCCTGACCAGCGGCTGGGGCTTCGGCTGGATTGACGGCATAGACGTTGAAATTCTCGTCCCCGCCTTTGTCCTGGACGTACAAAATAAACCTGGCGTCGCGCGACCAAAAGTAGGCGCGAATCGGGCGAGCGGTATCGGCGGTAATAGGCTTCGCGTTCGCAAACGGCTCGGCGGTCTTTTTCACCCAGATATTCCGTGTCCCCTTGAAAGGTTTGATAAAGGCGATAAACGCACCGTCTGGCGAGATCTGCGCGCCCGAAATTTCAGGATCGCCAAAGAAGAGATCACGATCAATCAGGGGTGGTTGCTGGGCCCACGCCTCAGCTGTCAATGAGAAAAGGACGGTTACGGTCGCAACTAGAAGGGAAACTTTCGAGCGAAGGAGCACACGGCAGATTGAAAACATCGGAGCCTCTTTTCAAATGCGGATTTTGGACAGTCTACTAGATGGCAAATTGAAATTGTTTCTACGGCGAGACAGTGCAGCAAGTTTCATAAAGCTCTTCTTGTAGATATGCCTTCCCCAGGAATCCTTGTCGAGTGTGGGGCTTTGCGTACGGTACGGCGAGCGAAGCGACCAGATGGCACACTCACGACCCAGGTCCTGATGGTCGGGCGGGTTGAGTGTGCCATCCGGTCGCTTCGCTCGCGGTACCGTAACGTTGGCATGTTATTTTTTTTGCACAGCCGGTGAAAAGGCGTCACTGAGCCCTAACCGCGCAGCTTAGCCAGTAGTTTTCGAGCGCTCTCTGCGTCAGAGGCGTTGGGCATCAAATTTAAATACGTCTCGAGATATCGAATCGCTTCAGCGCTACTACCGCGCGAGTCGGCGATACGAGCAAGTGCGAGATACGCCCTTGCTGCTTTACGTTCGTTCAGTTCCAAAGCTCGCTTGAAATGAGGTTCAGAGTCGTCCGGCGAGATCTCCAGGAGCGCCCACCCTAGATATAAGTGTGATGCCCAGTTTGACTCCTCCAATTCAACAGCTCGTCGTAATTCCTGCGTGGCTTCTTCACGCTGGTTGGATTCCAGGAGACAAATAGCATACTCCAAGCGCGCCTCGGCTCGGTTGGGTGCAATCTGGAGCAAAGGTTGAAGCACTTCTACTCCTTCTGCAAATCGTTTCTTCAAACGCAATGCTCTGCCAAGGTCCAAACGAGCCTGGTAATAATTATGGTACTCAGCGATTGCCTGACGTAATTCATCTTCGGCCTTAACAAAGTTATCTTCAAGAAGCGCCTTTGCCCCAGCCTTGTAGTGTTTGACAGCCGCTTTAGGGACATTGATGTCGACATCTGCTTTGATGACTCCCGGCTTCGAGCTCTCGCTCGTCTTTAAAGGAACATCAATATAGACGTTCAGATATGTTGATCGCCGGGGTCTGGGGCGCAACACAGCCTCGGTACTGGTGGCCTCGTAGACATCCGTCTCAAATGTTTCAATCAAATACTCGCCATCAGTCACGCGGGTAAATACAAATCCCCCGTCAGTATGACTAAAAGTTTCAGCGACAGGTTCGAGTGAGTCTTTACGAACAAGCCGCACTCGCATCGAAGCCACTGGACTACCGTCCTTACGCAGTAGTTTTCCTTCGAGTTGATGGACAATTTCATCTGTCTGCGCAGCAACAGTCGCAAAGAGTCCAAGCGAGCAAATTATTAAGACTGTGAATAGGAGCAGACGCGCCTTTCGCATTAAATAAGGAACCTCCCGATTAATTACAGGGACAATCGCTAAATGGATCAGGGTTGTAGATCAAAGTCCATCCACTGGGTGGCGACTGCGTATCTTTTGTTCTTCGCTAAGGCGTCAGTAACGGTCACCTGGAGAACATATTGTCCGGGAGGCAGGCTGGATCCCACGATTAACCGTCCGCCAGCTTCCAGATTCTTCATGTCGGTCTGTTTTCCGGGATTGAAAGCGGTAGGTTTGCCGGCAAACACCTCTTTCCCATCGCGGAGCAGCCGCATCTGAGTTTGTAGCTGGGGTTGTTTCGCGTTGTCCAACTGAGCGTTATAGATCGTATATGAGTAACTCAGCATCATCCCGTGCTTCAGTCGCCGGATTGCTGGTCCCGCACTGATCTCCTGTTTGTCGGTCTTTACTTCGAGCGACGGTGCTGCGCTATTTGGCGGGCCGGGCATTGCGCCGCGGAGGTAAATTCCTGAGAGTGCCAGATTACTCTTGCTTAAATCAGGCAACTCGATGAACTGATTGGCGGATCCGATTAGCTCCGTTTTAGCATCCCGAACCGCGACTCTAACTTGCACTGGTCCAGGCTTCTTCGCGGGCACATTTAGGATAAAGACCAATCCGTCTTTAATTTTTTGATCGTAGGCATCTTTGTTGATGCTGACGGTTTGAGTATCGGCAAACTGATCTACCACGCGTCCTTCACTGCCAAAGGTCACAGCCAGGAATTCGATGACGGCAACTTGTGAGTTGTCAGGTTGGGCAACGAACTGCAAGTCCTTAGCAGCAACATGAAGCAGGACCTTCAGGTTAGGACCATTCGCGTCGGTTTCAAAAAGTGGTGTCAGAGTTAGACCGATGCCGCCCGCTGAGAATGGTGACGTAAGCGCCTTTGCGAGTTGTTGGTCCCGTGTTAAAGGTTTAGTGGCCCTGGTTGTTTCGTTGACTCCGTAATGGGTGGACCGAGTTCGCAGCTTAAGACCCGGGCGCTTTAGTTTGACTGAAATACTATGAGCGCGTCTCAAGCCGGTCTCTTTATCAATAGACATATCCGAGGGCTTATATCCGATCAAGTAATAGCCTTGCTGCTCTTGAAGCATCCTTTGGGTTCCGAGGCTCAGGTCATTAGCGTTCTGAGTAAAAGTGCCGCCGGTTTCTTCTGCCAAAAACGAGAGAATTGTTTTTGACTCCTGATGCTGGCTGTCGCGTTGTTGGACCAATGAATCGAGTTTCTTAAAGGCCATTGCCGAATCATTTGCAGCTTGAGCAGCTAAGGAACTAGGTGCATCAATACTCTGGTTTGAGGTGCGATTGCGCGGCCTTGAGACGGCGGATGTAGATCCCCATACGGCTGCGGGGTCAAACGTATAAGTCGAACCCGAGACTTTGTCAGAAGCAGTCATGTCTTGAGGGTTAAGACCACTTGCGTCGATGGTATAGATCACGGTAGAAGCGCGATTAGCCTGGTCGGCCAGGCGCTCGATACTGTCTATCAACTGTACGTTGCGACCTTGTGATGAGAATAGTTTGAACGACTCGGCAAACATCATGATCGATTTGCGACCCGGTAAGTCTTCGAGGCCACGCAGAATTCGCCCAATCGTTTGGATAGTGCCGACTGAGTATTGAGCCGCGCGCGCTTCTTCGACCTCATTTACGATCTGCGCTCCCTGGGTGAACTCTTCGCCCAGTTGGGTGTCGATCTGCGAGTTTGCACTCAGACCACTTCGGCCGGATGCGTACCAGCTGATTCCGTCGATCGCAGCCAGCAATTGAGGCTTACTGGTAGTGAACTGCTGCAGCGAGCCCATACCCCGGCTGGTCATCAAGACTGCCACGAGGTCGCTCGCAATCATCTGTTCGTTCACAAATTTCCGCAGCGCCTGTTTAACTGAAATGATTGATTCATACGACAGTCCGAGATCATCCACAACCAGTGCTATGGTGCGATGTACCTGTTCAGGGCGAACTGGAGCAGGCGCAACTGGAGAATTGGTCTTGTCTGGTTGAGAAATGGTGATTGAAGGACCGAGTGATATGTATGAGAAGTTAGTGATGGTCTGTTTTGATTTGTCCTCACTTACCTCAAAATCACCCGGCTGCAAATCGACGACCGGCTTTCCTTCCTTGTCTGTCACCTGGACATCAAGTTGGACCAGACTAGTGGTAATCCGAATTATGTCGTCCTGGCTAACCGGCGACTTCGCTGGAGAGGGCGAGGGCTGTGCGGTCTGACCCGCGACTGAGCTTAAAGTGAGTAGAGTAAACGCCAGTAGAAGTATCAATCGATTTCTCATAAAACTCCTGAGTTCGGGAAGTTTTCTTGTGGTTACGTGAACAACGGGGAAGATACGTTTTGCTCGCAAATTCTATCATGCTTCAGCCAATACGACGCGTCGAAAATTCATAATTTCGTAGTTAAGAATCGGCTTTTTTCCGAGGTCAGCAAGCCCTGATGTTCTCAGCTGGGGAAGACTTGGAAATCGATAAAAACGGGTACCCGAAACGGGTCGAAACAATGGCTCGATTTGTGGCACAACCAAGACCGGTGCGAGGCCGAGTGGTAAGATGTGGCCAGTGCTTTTCAAAGGGGACTTGGCCGTTGGCCGGGTCATTAACATCGGGAGGAAAAATGAAAGTTCAGATTGCAGGTACGGGTATTAAGCTAGTTGGAGCAGCAATACTTGGTTTACTGATGACGACAACGGCATTCTCATCAGTTTCAGTCCTGCCAAGGAGCGGAAGTGTTGATGGTGGGCAACGGCGGGGACGAGATTGGGACGGATATCCAAATCTCGGCGGCTCGTTCGATTTGAGACAGACCGCGTTGAATGCCGGCTACAACGAAGGTTCCAAGGAAGGACGTAACGACCGTTCGAAGAATCGCTATCGCGACTACAACGATTTCAAGAGTTATCGCAACGCCGACTCGGATTACAGCTCGCGACTGGGTGATCGGAGTCTGTATCAGCGCTACTACCGGATGGCGTTTGAGAGTGGTTACGATACTGAGAATCCATCACCCAATCGCAGAAATCGAGATCGGGATTACGACCGCGATCGCGATGGGCACCGGGGAAGAAACTGGGACCGCTATGGAACGTACGGCGGCTCGTTCGATCTGCGACAGACAGCTTTGAATGCAGGCTATAACGCCGGCATCAAAGAAGGGCGGAATGATCGCAAGAAAGGGCGTCACCGAAATTACGATGATTTCAGCTCGTATCGAGATGCGACAACCGACTACAGTTCGAAACTGGGGGATAAAGAGCTTTATCGGCGCTACTATCGCGAAGGTTTTCAGAATGGGTACGAGGATGGCTATAACGGATACTGACCGAGCGTAGTTTAGTGACTTTTTAGCTAACGTCTAGCAGCTTATAACTCGAGGCTCACCCGACGCTACCGCGCTTCGGTACTGACCCGGTCGTTGAGTGTTTCATCCGGTCGCTGCGCTCGCGGTATTGAATTGGGTGTTCTTATCCCAGCGTCTCTCAGCGAAGCTCTAATACAGATTACTGAGCTCTAAACAATGAGTCAGAAATTACGCAGAGGGACGCTGATATCCGCCGAGTGACGGAGAGATAAACGAATGGACCATGAGTACCGCGGGCGCAGGATAAATGAGAAGGATCAGTTATCAGTTGATATTTAACAAAACCTCGCCCTGCGACAACAAGTTTCTAAAAAAGTTGGCCTGCTGGATTTCTCCAGCAGGCCATCAAGTTTTTCAACTGAGTTTACGTTAGAACGAAATGCGTGCGCCGAGCTGAATAACACGTGACTCGCGAGCCGCAGTAAATTTACCGAATCCAGCACTCGTAATTGTGGTGTTGAGTGTGGTGAACTGAGTGTGGTTCAGAGCGTTGAACGCTTCAAACCGCAGTTCGAGATTCGATGTTTCATTCCAGAGTCTCGTCTTCTTGCTCAGAATCATGTCCCAATTGTTAATGCCATTGGGTACACGGAACTGATTGATTCCCGACGTACCGCGACGAGCGCACTGACCAAAGCCAGGAGCCGTTGCGGGGCACGCTAGGTTCTTGAACGCCGATGCGTTGAAAGCACGCTCGCTGTTCTGACGAGGATCAAGGTGTACGAACGGCGCGCCAAAGTCAGCAGTACCAATGATACCGCCGCCCGTGCCGGTGTTATTTGAAGAGTTATTCACGAAGAACGTTCTGCCCGACTCTGCGGTATAAATCCCGCCAACGCTCCAACCGCCGAGCAAAGTGTACTTCGCGCCGCTGTTGAACCCTAACATCTTGGCAAACGGCAGATCATAAATAAAGCTGCCGACAAACCGGTGTGGTACGTCATCAGCCGATAAGCCTTTACCAAAGTCGCGATCGAGGGCATCGAGCGAACCACGGTTGGTATCAACGCCCGCGGTGTCGGTGATCGACTTGGAATAGGTATAGGCAACCTGGAACAACAAGCCATTCGAGTAGCGTCGTGAGACGTTTACTTGCAGTGAGTTGTACCAGGAGTTACCGCCTGCGACCTGCTGTGAAATACCCAGGCCGAAGTCGGGATTGATGCGGCGAGCGTTAATGTTCGTTCCGCTTGATGTCGGAGCAATCTGCTGCGCCGTGGGAATGCTTGATGGATACGGGAAGAAGGCCGGAACACCAAAAGCATAATTGACTTGCTCGATGGCGTAGAGCTTTCTGCCGCGGTTTCCAACATAGCCAACACTCGCAACGTAGTTATTAAGGAAACTACGTTCGAACGTCAGGTTGTACTGATAGGTGTAAGGCGTGCGGATGAAAGGATCAATCGCGCGCGATGTGTTGGTAATTCTGACCGTGGCTGCAGAGGTATTTCTGGTTGCCAGGCTGACGCCAACTTGTTCCGCCCCACCCGATAAGAATGGATTTGGAATGGTTGGCTGAACGAGATCTGGAGTTCCATAAAGTGGGAATGGATCCGGACCAAAAGGATTCGCGAGCGTGCCGCCCACTTCCTCAAAGTACGCATTTGTTCCCTGGAATCCAGGAGCAGTCAGCTGCTGCAATGCAGTGTCGCCAACGATTGCTCCGTAGAAAACACCGAAGCCGCCGCGAACTACCATTTCCTGATTTCCTAAAACTCTGGCCATGAACCCGTTGCCTTCAACAGTCGGCGCCCAGGCAAAACCGAAGCGCGGCGCAAAGTTGTTGAGGTCGCGGTTGACACCACCGGCTGGCACCACTCCACCGAGATCCGGATCGGGATCGCCGGGATAGAGCAAGCCAAGCGGCGCGCGCAGACCAGCAGGAACAGTAATCGCTCGTCCTTGCGAATCATGCAGGCCGCCAGTCGAGAGCAACGTCGAAGATTGGCCCAGAGCTGCCGCCGTTGGTCTGTAATAGGCAACTCGGTTCTGGGTGTCAGTCAATGGACCAACGTATTCATAACGCATGCCGAGAGAGAGAGTCAGCGAGTTGCTGATTCTCCAGGTGTCCTGGGCAAAGCCCGAGAGACCTGTCTGTCGGTAATCGCGTTCACCGTTGGAGCCAAACTGAATGTAGCCAGGTGAGTTGCCAATGATCAGGTCAGCCAGGTCGTTGCCGGTTGAGTTGGCTTCTTCAGCTGACCCATACCCGATAATCCCCTGGTTGATGAACAAGAAGAGCTGGTCTCCTCTGTACTGTGTGCCGTCGAATCCGAATTTGAAGCGATGGTCACCTTTAGCCCAGCTCACTGAATCCTGAATCTGGTAGTTCGAGGTTACGCGGGCTTGAGGACCCTGGAACGTATTTCCAAGCCGAATATTACGGTCATCAAGGAAGATGAACGGCGGACCAGCGAAAGTAGGATTTGCCACGAAATTAGCTGTAAATCCGATTTGCGCCGGAGTCGTCTTGTTAACGGGCGCCAAACTTGGCTGTCCATTTCGTGCGTAACCAATCAAGAACGAATTAACAACGGTTGGTGAGAAAGTGTAGGTATGTCGAACGGCGGCGTTATACGTTTTTCTTAAATCCACCGAACCAAAACCTGGAACGTTGGCACCATTAGTTGTCGGGAAGAAGGGGAATGGACTTTGTGTCGCAATGTTATAGCGACTAAAAGTGATTCCTACAGTCTGTTTGTTTGTATTCCAAGGATCGACACGGATTGTGTATTGATCGAAATTGGAAACTTCCGGCGCACCAACAGTTGCGACACCGGCAGCATTACCGGTCGGAATAAATCCGAGGTAGTACTGTCCAATAGAGCTATAGCGCGTCGAGGGAATCTGTTGCTTCACTGAACTGCCTGAGGTTGAGATAATCGGGAATGGCGCACCAGTCAATGGATCGAATAAAAGAGTCGATGCGGTACGGGTGAAGATTCCAGCCTTTTCTTCGGCAGTTGGCAGACTCGTTAACTGAATGCTTGACCCAATCAGCTGACGACGTCCTTCATAGTCGAAGAAGAAGAAGGCTTTGTTCTTGCCGTTATAAACCGCTGGTCCACCTTCACCGAAACGTGGCAGGTAGATTGGACCACCAATGTTGCCGCCGAATTCCTTGCGTTCAAACCGACGACGGAAATCGTCGTTCGTTCCTTCGCGAGGAGCCTGACCGGCATTCTGGTCGAAGTATCGTGCGGCCGAGAGAACGGTTGGCCTGTAGAAAAATCTAAGGTTACCGTGGAAGTCGTTCGTGCCGCTCTTCGTAACTACGTTAATAACAGAGCCTGAGTTACGACCGAACTCTGCTTCGTAGTTTGAGGTCAGTAGACGAAATTCCTGAACGGCATCGGGACGAGGCTGAGCGCCGGTCTGACCGCCGACCGCAATCTCGTTGTTGTTTGAACCATCCAACTGGAAGTTGTTTTCAACTGCACGACCGCCGTTTGAGCGAATCGTTCCAGTGGAAGTTGTCGTGATACCGGGCTGAAGGAGTGCCAGGTCCAAAATATTTCGTCCGTTTAATGGCAGGCCTTCAACGCGTTTGGTTTCAACTGTTGTACCTAAAGTTCCTGATTCTTTATCAACCAGTTGCTCAGCAGCGCTGACTTCAACGACTGCTGTCGCTGTAGAAATACCGAGTTGAACTGGATCCAAACGAACATTTCGATTCGGTTCAACTGTGACATTACTAATGCGAGCTTCGGCGAACCCGGAGGCTGTTATGACAACTTCATAACTGGCTGGATCCACTTCGACAATCTGGTAGACACCACTTTGATCAGAGGTTGCTGTGCGCACCTCTTGGTTTCTGGCGACGTTGATGAGCTTAATTGTAGCTCCGGCAACCGCCGCTCCGTTGGGGTCAGTTATTTCACCTCGAATGGTTCCGCGGGTGCCTTGAGCGAAGCACATTGCCGATGCCATTAGCATTAAGCCAATAGCAAATACGACGTGCAGGCTCATCTGGCTACGCTGCCAATTTGAGGGCTTCTTGCCTGCATAAAGCAATTCATTCATGTTTAATCTCCTAGAGCGCTTGCTGGGTTAGAAGTGTGAGAGGAAAAGATTCACACAATCGCAATAACACAGCCGCAAGTCGTATTCCGAAAAGTGTTTCTTCAACCAATAGTTCGTTTGTCCACAGTATTGCGCGCTTTTACCGTTTTTCGTCGGCTGAAGTTCTATGCAAAATTTCAATAAATCCAAAGATTTGGATTAAAGACTTGGATATCTGGGGATCGGCAAGACACTTCCGAATGGCCAAATCTAAAACTTCGTTTATCAAATCCATTAATTTAGACGGGCTAGCTAGAGGTACTGCGTCTCCGTTCTTATTGCGGCCGCAGCGTCTGAACAATAGAATGCGCACGGAAATTAGTCCCAAGGTCAATTCTGTTGGAGGATGATATGAACGCAAAACGAATAATCTTAAGTTTCGCGCTTTGCCTCGTCACAACCACAGTGTGTATGGCCCAGGGTGAATGGATGGGTACCTGGAAGTTGAATGAGGCAAAATCAAAGCTGGCGGCTGGGGCGGCCAAGAACCACACTGTCGTGTACGAAGCTGCAGGTGACAGTGTGAAGGTGACCGTCGATGGCACTAACAGTGACGGAAGTGCGGCGCATAATGAGTGGACTGGGAAATTCGATGGCAAGGATTACCCGCTCACTGGCGATCCGACAGCTGACAGTCGCGCCTATAAACAGATCAACGCACATAAGCTGGACATGACAATTAAGAAAGGTGGAAAGGTAACAGTCACGGGAGAAATTGTTGTGTCGGCGGATGGTAAGAGCCGGACCGTAAAAACGGATGGAGTAGACGCGGAGGGTAAGAAATTCAAGAGCGTCGCCGTGTACGACAAACAGTAAATCTTTAAGAGGGGGATTATTGGATAATTATGAATTGATAGTTAATTGATTTGAAAGAACAATTCTCAACTATCAATTCATAAT
>DASROI010000070.1:0-20868 GCA_035646955.1 Pyrinomonadaceae bacterium | reverse complement strand
TCTGTTAGTTCAGACATTTGGTAGAGGCCGCTGCCTCCAATGATGCCGATTTTAATTGTTGGTAGGGACATTTGTTGGTGTCAGTGGTCCGTTGTCTTTGGTCTTTGGTCTTTGAAATTGTATTTAGTCAATCATACGTCTGAATAAAACCGATCCAGCACTAAAGGTCGAAGGCCAAAGATCAAAGGCCAAGATCATAAAGCCTAAAGGCCTATAGGACGCGGGAGCAGTTTGCCGTCGTGTTCCTCGATCGTGCAGAGCGGTTCGTCGGGGTCGTGATAGAAGAGACAAAGCCACTTTTCACGAGCAGCCTGCGGCAATAGTTTCTTCTTAGCCTCAAGAGTTTCCAGGGGATAAAGGTCATATCCCATGATCCAGGGAAATCTCACGTGCGCCCGCATGGGTACAAGGTCTGCGAAGCCAAACATCGTTTGCCCGCCCCTTCGCAACCGCCAGCACTGCATACTCCGATTATGACCGGGATGTAATTCCATCTGCAGTCCCGGAACGATCTGGAAAATATCGTCCTTTGCTTCAAGCTGTCCAGTTTCCTGCAAAGGTTTCCAATTATCTTCCAGATAACTTGCCCGGTCGCGTTCGCTCGGCCCCTCAGCATGGGCTAGTTCAGACCTTGAGACGAAGTAGCGAGCATTTCGGAAGCTGGGCACTACTTGTCGGTTTTCATCAAGTTCGGTATTGCCACCAGCGTGATCAAAGTGGAGATGCGTATTGACAACGATTGTTATCTCATCGGCACTCACGTTGGTTTTTGCTTTCAAGGTTTCGGCGAGCGAATGGGTTCGCTCAATGCCATACATTTCAGCATGTTTTGGTTGCCATTTCTGGCCAATGCCGGTCTCGATCAGAATTTTATCTGTGCCCGTATCAACAAAAAGGCAGTTCATGTTCATTCGAATGCGATTTTGTTCATCAGGAGGGCAAACCACTGACCAGAGATTTCGAGGGACCACTCCAAACATCGCACCTCCATCCAAATGGAACTCCGTGTCTGGAATGATCTCAACTCGATAATCGCCTAAAAGCATAAGTGCTTCGTCCGTAGTCCCGTAGTCCCGTAGTCCGTGGTCCGTTGTCCGTTGTCCGTTGTCAACAACAATCCTTTACTTGGTCAAACCCCAAACTCAACTTGAGATTTTCAAACAACTACGGACCACTGACAACGGACCACAAATTACTTATGCGGATTAGCCGGCGCCGGTTCCTTTTGAGGTTGTGGCTGAGTACCTGATGGCGGCGTGAATCCAGGAGGAAGTCCCTGCGGCATCGGCTGCTGCTCTGGCATTTTCACTTGGAAATTGTCCGGGACCTTAACCTGCGAATGCGCGACTATCTGATCCAGGACCTTCTCGGCCTTCTCTTGTTCCACTGCAGCCTTCGCCTTATCGCGCGGTGACTGCGGTGGAGCAAAGGGATTCGAGTTCGGATCGCCGATCAGAATGTGGCGAGCATGAATCTTCTCTTCGGGTTTGCCGTCCTTAGTCTCAGTCTTCCGTTCTTCAAGCTTGATGATGTGGTAGCCAAATTTGCTCTGGACGACGTTACTGATTTCTCCCGGCTTCAGCGCGTAAGCAGCCTGTTCAAACTCAGGCACCATATCGCCATGACCAAACCAACCTAAGTCTCCACCCTTCTCTTTACTACCGTCGGTTGAATATTCCTGCGCCAATTTTGCAAAGTCTTCACCGGCCCTGGCCCGTTTCAAGATCTCTTCTGCCTGCTCGCGCTTTTTCTTGTCGGTATCCAGCTCTGGATGGCTTGCGAGATATGCGTTCACCTCGTCGTCCGTAGCCTTCATCCTCTCTTCGAGTTTGTCTTTGGCGTACTCTTGCGCGAGCGCTCGGGCTTCCTGCAACAAAATCTGGACTCGAACCTCAGGCTTCTTATCAAAACCTTGTGCTTTAGCTTTTTCTTCTGCGAGATAGATTCGACCCAGCCGCTGTTTCAATTGATCCAGTTGTTCCTTGGGAATTTCCTGGGTCTTCAGCTGCGGATTCTTCGCTTTAGCGTCAGTGATGAGCTGATCAAACCTTTGCTGGTTGGCCGGCTGTTTGAAAAACTCCTCAACCTCTTTATCGGTTATATCAGCGCCCTTGTCGCCTGCGTGTTCAAAGTAGTACTGCGCCAACACGCTCGCTCGTTGAAACTCCAATTGACGTTTCATCTCAGGTGTCTTATCGACGCCGTTAGTACGAGCTTCTTCCGCTACCGCGAGTAAACGACGTACGTCTTTCGCAAAGTCTTTGCGTGCGGCTTCGTCCGAAGCGAGTTGCATCCTCAGCTGAGGCGACTGATCTTCAGCGATGAGAGTCATATCCTCAGGCGTAAGTTCTACTGGCCCCAATTTCCTTGCTTTGACCTGCCAAAAAATCAGCCCGGCAGAAAGAACAAGCGCGACGGCTGCGGCGATAAGTGCTTTTTTAGTTGAGTTCAAAATACTTTCCTTTCTTAAACCTATTGATGCTGCACGAGCTCGAGCAACACTCCGTTGGTAGTAGACGGGTGTACAAAGGCTACAAGGCAGCCTCCAGCTCCAACCCGCGGTGTCTCGTCAATAAGTCGAACGCCCTTGTCTTTCAATTCGGCAAGGGACGCACGAATATCTTTAACTTCGATAGCGATGTGGTGAATTCCAGGACCACGTTTTGCAATAAACTTAGCCACAGCTGAATCAGGAGTAAGCGCTTCCAGCAATTCGACATGAGTATCACCGACTGCCATCATGGCCACGCGCACACCTTGCTCGGTAACTTCTTCAGTCGAATCCAGCTGTAAGCCTAAGGCGTCGCGCCAAACCGCGAGTCCTTCAGCCAGGCTCTTTGTAGCAATACCTATATGATCAATCTTCATAACTAACCAATTGTTGCTGCTTGCGAAAGTCGGGGAGAACGGCACCCGGTTGGCAGTCAATTTCTCGAGGATTGAATGATCTCCTCAACGGCAGAATAAGGGTCTCGCTTCCGGCTTGCAACTTCCTCGGCCATGCGATCCAGAGTTGAGGCGGATGTACCCGATTCCAACACCCTATTGAGCAAGCTTTCCCGGAGCAATTCCACTATTCGCCAACGGGCAATTGCCCGACGTCGCTCTCCACTAATCTTGCTGGTCTGTTGTGCCTGAACAAAACTATCAATCGCACTCACCAGATCCCCAATACCAACTCCTTCAGTAGCGACGGTCTTCACAATCGGAGGATTCCACCCATCCTCGCGCATTGCCAGCGAAAGCAAGGCTTCTAACTCTTTCTCAGTTGAGTAGACGCCTTCCCGGTCTGCTTTATTGATTACAAAGATGTCGCCTATCTCCATAATGCCGGCTTTAATCGCCTGGATATCGTCGCCCATTCCCGGCACTAGTACCACAACCGAAACATCAGCCGCTTTCACGATTTCGACTTCGTCCTGTCCCACCCCCACAGTCTCTACAATGATTTTCGAGTAGCCAGCTGCATCGAGAATCGCGACCGCGTCAACTGTCGCTCGCGCGAGGCCACCGAGATTGCCGCGCGTAGCCATCGACCGGATAAAGACCCCTTCGTCAAGACCCAGGGTCTGCATGCGAATGCGATCTCCGAGGATCGCGCCGCCGGAAAATGGACTGGACGGATCCACCGCGACAATTCCAACACGTTGATTAGCGCGCCGGTAATTCAAAGCCAATTTATCAACGAGCGAAGATTTTCCAGCCCCGGGAGCTCCGGTAATTCCGACCACCAGGCCGCCGCGTGATTGCTGGTAGATTTGCTTCATCAGTCCGGCTGCGTCAACCGAACCGTCTTCTATCTTTGAGATTGCCCTTGCTACGGCGGCAGGATCACCTTTGCTGACTCGGTCACTTAGGCTTTCTGTCTGCACGGGCATCTCGTAATTAATCTCAGAGCTGACGAAGCACTTCGCGGGCGATGATGATCCGCTGGATCTCAGATGTTCCTTCACCAATCGTACAGAGCTTCGAGTCGCGCCAGTATTTTTCTGGCGGATAGTCTTTCGTGTAACCGTAACCGCCATGCACCTGGATCGCCTCTTCACACACGTTGACACTTATTTCTGATGAATAAAGTTTGGCCATTGATGACTCTTTAGTCGTCTTCTTGCCGTTGTCTTTCAATGAGGCCGCGCGATACATCAACAATCGAGCGGCGTCAATCTTGGTGGCCATGTCTGCCAGCTTAAATTGAATCGCCTGGAACTCCGCAATCGGTTTACCGAATTGCTGACGCTCTTTTGCATAGCGCACCGCAGACTCATACGCTCCCTGTGCGATACCGACCGCAAGGGCTGCAATTGAGATGCGACCGCCATCCAGTATTTCCATCGCATTCACGAAGCCCTGACCTTCTTCACCAAGCATTTTATCGGCGGCAACAAAGCAGTCCTCGAAAACGACGCTTGCAGTTTCAGAAGCTCGTAAGCCTAGCTTGTTCTCTTTCTTCGAGGGCGAGAAGCCCTGCATGCCCTTTTCAAACACAAATGCTGAGATGCCTTTACTGCGCTTTTCTTTGTCAGTCACGGCCATTGCTACGCAAATGTCCCCATGGATCGCGTGCGTGATGAAGTTCTTTGAACCGTTAACTATCCAACCACCTTCAGTCGGTACAGCGGTAGTCTTTGTTCCCGAGGCATCGGAACCTGCACTTGGCTCCGTCAAGCCCCACGCGCCCAATTTTTGGCCGCTAGCTAAGGGGACGAGGTACTTTTGTTTTTGCTCTTCAGTGCCGTACTGGTAAATGTGATTGGAACAGAGTGAATTGTGAGCTGCAACAGAGATTCCCACGGAGCCATCAACGCGAGATAACTCTTCTATTATGGTGGCATACTCAACATAGCCCATTCCGGCGCCACCATACTCTTCGGGGAAGATAACGCCGAGCAGACCTAGTTCAGCGAGTTTGGGCTTGAGCTCGATGGGAAAATGCTGGGATTCGTCCCATTCCATCACGTGAGGGGCGATTTCGGATTGAGCAAACTCGCGAACGCTCATCTTGATCTGTTGCTGCTCTTCGCTTAACTCAAAATCCATAAGTTTATTCCTTACACAACGTTGGCATTCCTAACTGTCCAAATCAGACGACAGACTAGAAATGCCACCCTGATACCTTCAATTTGCGGGCTAGATTTTACCCTAAAGTCGTCCTCAAACGTGATTGGCGGGACGCGCTTTCGAGGCGACCTTTTTGGGGCGTGGCTTGCGGACGAACTTGCGTACTTCAGCCTCGGACAAGAACCGCCAGTGCCCTGGCTTTAATCGTTCTTCTCGCAGGTAACCGATTTGCACCCTTCGCAACTTCAGCACCGAGTGACCAATCACTTCAAACATCCGGCGTATCTGCTGGTTCCGACCTTGATGCAATCGAACCTCAAACCAGCTGTTAGTTGCCGTTTCGTCCAGTTTCACGATAGTTGCCGGAGCCGTCCGCGTGCCATCATCCAGCGTGACGCCTCGTCTGAGACGTTGGATAGCTGCATCAGTCGGAACACCTTTGACCTTTGCTTCATAAATCTTTTCGACACGATTTCGGGCCGCGGTAATAAAGTTCGTGAAGTCGCCGTCATTCGTTAAAAGCAGTAGTCCTTCGGTGTTGAAATCAAGTCGGCCGACTGGATATAGCCTGCCAAGCGACGGAGGTAGCAACTCAGTTACCAGCGGCCGGCGGTCAGGATCGGAGACACTCGATAAATACCCACGTGGCTTGTACAGCAGTACATAGACCTTTTCATGAGCTCGTATCTGAGAATTAATGAGCTTTCCATTTACCTTGATGTGATCTTTATCGGGATCGGCCTTGGTACCAAGTTCCGTGATGACCTTACCGTTGACGGTCACTCGTCCACCGGTGATCAGTTCCTCTGCGTGTCGCCGAGAGGCAATACCAGCCGTCGCAATTAATTTTTGTAAGCGCTGCTCCATCCTTGGGGTGCGCCGGCCCGGCGGCGCTTTCTTATATCCACTATCGACTTTCCGACAAATTCACTAAAAAGCGCCGGCGAGCCGGCGCACTCCAAAGTTATGACTGGCCGCCACTAAGATCGTGGAAGTCTTCAACGCTTGGGAGTTCAGATAAATCTTTTAAGCCGAACTGCAGTAGAAACTCTTTTGATGTTCCGTACATCATTGGGCGGCCAACTGCGTCTTTCCTGCCCTTGGCAACAATCAATTTTTTATCAAGCAAAGTCTTAATCGCCGAGGGAGACTGGACGCCACGAATCTCAAGGATCTCCGGAACGGTAACCGGTTGGCGGTAAGCAATGACGGCAAGAGTCTCGAGCGAGGCAATTGTCAATTTTGCACTGGGTCTTGTTTTCAAGAATGCTCGAACGTGTTCGTGATACTCGGGACGCGTTGCAAACTGCCAACCCCCGGCTAATTCTCTTAGCTGCAGACCGCTGTTGCGCGAATTAAATTCCTGCACTAATGCTTCAAGCGCCTGCGTTACAACTTCCCGGTCCTCTTTCAAAACGTCCGCGATGATCTTCGTACTCAACGGCTCTTCTGAAACATAGATCAACGCCTCGATAACAGCAGCTCGTTCTGCCTCGCTCTTTAACGAGTGCAATGGACCATCATCATCCGCTTCGGTCTGCGAGTCAGGTTTAGAACCAGCCTCGGCCTCGGCAACCATGGCTGCGAGTTCCTGGCTGGCCTCTTCGTTAAGGGCCACCTGATCAACGGCTTCGTTGGAAACTGCTTTATCTTGATCGTCGCTCACTGAAGTCACTCTCAGCCCACTCGGGCAATGATGTCGCCAAACGTTTCGCGTTGAAATAATTTAATTTCCGTTGTTCTAACCAGCTCGAGTACAGACAAGAATGCCAAGACCAGCTCCCTACGCGACTTCGCTCGTTCAAAATAGACTCGCAGGTTCAGTTCGCTGGCTGACATGACCATGTTGCGCAGTCGCTCGAGCATCTCCGCCATAGAGATCTCTTCACGCTCAATCTCCATCAGAACTTCTTCTTTATGACGAGCGAGAATGTCCTGGAAAACTTTCAGAAGATCGAAGAGGCCAACTGATACCTCGGGATTATTTTTATCTGTTTCGATCTGCGCACGTTTGAAAACCGCTTGTTCAACTGTTGCACGTGACCACAACATCTCCGCGGCTGCTTTGTATTTTTGGTATTCGAGCAGCTGGTTTACAAGGTCCGACCGGGGATCGTCTACTTCCTCCGCCGGAGCCATTGGATCTCGCGGCAGCAGCATCTTCGTTTTCAACTCGATGAGCGTCGCTGCCATTACCAGAAAATCACCTGCGACCGCGATATCCATTTCCTGCATTACTCTCAGATAGCGCAGGTATTCGTCAGTTATCCTCGCGACCGGAATGTCATAAATACTTACCTGCTCCTGGCGGATTAGATGCAGGAGTAGATCGAGCGGTCCTTCAAACTCGCCGAGGAGCACCTTCAAATCGTCGGTGGTGTCGTCTGAAACGATCTGAGGTATGGCGCCGGCGACGTTAAGTGGAACGGACGCCTGCTCCGTGCTCTCAACCACGACATCCGGTCTTTCATCACTCATAGTAATTCTTATCGCCTTCCGCTGCCTCTTATACCCACATTCTCAAAGACATGGGACAAAGTGGTGGCGGCAATCTGTTGAGCTTTATCACGTCCATAAGCAAGAATTGAATCAAGCTCATCATCGGAGATACTGCGAACAGCGTTCTGTATTGGCTCAAGAAAGCTGACTGCGGCGTCAGCCAGATCGCCTTTCAATTGGGCGTAACCTTTACCCGCAAAGTGCGCTTCAACCTCGGCCTGAGTCTTGCCGGTGAGCAAGTGATAGATCTCGAGGAGGTTATTAATAGCGGGTCGTGATTCGTCGAAACGAATCTCAGTTCCAGAGTCTGTTACTGCTCGCTTAAATTTCTTCTGAATCGTTGCGGCATCGTCCATCAACATGACACAACCATTCGGATCATCGTCTGATTTCGACATCTTCTTCGACGGATCGGAAAGCGACATTATCCGCGCGCCAACCTTGGGAATATAAGGATCCGGAACTCGAAACGTCTCGCCAAAGTCGCGGTTAAATCGAATGGCAATATCACGAGTCAACTCCAGATGCTGCTTCTGATCGTCCCCGACGGGAACAAGATCGGTTTGATAGAGCAGAATGTCTGCCGCCATCAATACGGGATAATCGAACAAACCAACGCTGACGTTTTCCTGCTGCTTTTTTGCCTTATCCTTGAACTGAGTCATGCGCTCAAGCTCGGACATACGCGCGACGCAGTTCAGCACCCACGTAAGTTCCGAGTGCTCGTGTACATCCGACTGGACAAAGATTGTCGCGACCTTCGGATCAATGCCAACTGCAAGATAGATTCGAGCCAGGTCGCGGGTCTTTGCGGCTAACAGCTTTGGATCCTGGGGAACAGTGAGAGCGTGAAGATTGACGATACAGTAAAAGCTCTCGTATTCATTTTGCAGTGCTACCCAGTTACGTAGTGCGCCGAGATAATTTCCCAGATGTACGTTGCCAGTTGGCTGGGCCCCGCTGAAGATTCGCTTTGGCATTAAGTTTAAATCGATTAGTTCCTGACACCCATCAATAACAAGCTATAGACGATTCGGAGAATAGGCTGAATGATCGCGTCAAAGAAGCCCACGTAGATCAAGAGCATGAGAATAATGAAACCGTAGCGTTCAAGGATTTCCAGAACCGGCTGCATACTCGCCGGCAGGAAAGTCTCCAAAATCTTGCTTCCGTCCAGGGGAGGAAAAGGCAACAGATTAAAAACCGCAAGTGAGATGTTCATCGTCAGAAGGAAGCGCAGAAGTATGATGACGGGTTCCTGCAAAGACTCAGACATCTGCATCAAAACGCCAGAGAGCAACAGCACTTTAAAAATAACGAACGTAATGATTGCGATTAATAAGTTCGCCAATATTCCCGCGATCGAAACCATTACGTTCGCGAGATCTTTGTTGCGCCACCTCAACGGGTTGACGGGGGTGGGTTTTCCCCATCCAATCAAAGGAATGAATCCCCCACCCATTGCACCCACGACAAAAGTGACTATCGGAATCAAGAGCGTTCCGATTGGGTCTGTGTGAGCAACTGGATTGAGCGTCACCCTGCCCAGGAGACGGGCGGTATCATCGCCGAACCTGTCCGACATCCAGGCATGCGCTGCCTCGTGCGCTGAAATAGCCAGCAGCAACACCACCATGTAGATAATTAGGTTTGGAATTAACTGTTCTGGAGTCAAATAAACACCAATAAAAACCCAACAAATAGAGGGTCAAAGTAGCATTACGCTTAGGTAGTGTCAAAAGCTATAGGCTACTAAAATCAGCTTTTAAGGACGCGACAGAAGCGCACCCTCAATTTGCACAGGGACGGAGTAGACTGAGTCGATTGTGGCTATTGCAAGGTCGCCCTGTGGTCCAAACGCAAGACCAACCAGATTCATCCCTGCAACCACAACTTCCGCATCGGAACCATCAGGGCTGATCCGTACCACGCCTCGACGTCCTCGAAGCGCCGCTGCGACGTAAAGGTTCCCTGACTCGTCAAAAGCGAGTCCCTGGGGACGCCCAAGGCCCCGGAAGAAAGGCTCAACTTCTCCGTCAGGGTTGATACGCCAAACCGAATCGAAACTCGACACAGTTGGGCCGGTAAGATAAAGAGACGAATCAGGACCGAATGCGAGATGATAAGCAGATACAGACGGCTCAATTTGAACCCAAGCTTTTTCTTCGCCGATTCCATTCACTTTGAAAATTGTTCCGGTACGGTCGCCGACATACATGACGCCTGACTTATCAAAAGCAATCCCTGTCGCCACTCCTAGGTTCCGTGCGAATGGCACAGCTTCGCGGAATGGATTGATCTTGAAAACGGAGCCATCAAGCCGGCTCGAGACAAACAACTGGCCCTCAGGGTCAAAAGCCAGGCCCGTGGGATTGGCTATGTCGCCGGAGTACTCAGAGGCTTCTCCGTCAGCGTCCACTCTAAACAGGGTCACAGGCAGCTGATCGCCTCTGGATCCTGACCGAGTTACGAACAAGGCATCATCGTCAGGGTCGAACGCAGGATTCGTGACTGGATGGACGTCGGTGATCACCCTCTTCCCGACCGTCAGGTTGACTGGAGCGCTTAGTTGGTCATCCACTTTGAGACGTACCTCCACAGGCCCCGACGTCCGTATTTCAGGAACAATGGCGAGCACGCGTCGCGGTCCCAGCGCAACAATCGGGGCTTCAGAGTCTCCAATCATTACAGAGCATCTCGAAGGGATGCTCGTATCGAGATCGGTGCAGTCGACGGCTATCTCAGCGCCTTCGATTGCGTAGGCAGGGGTGATCCGAACAATTTTTCCAACCATTTTCGAAAAGGCATTCCCTTCGACCCGAGTCAACTTTGGTGTATTCGCAAGGTCGTTCATGATACGCCTCGAAAAAATTGATGTCTAATACAACGGAATCGGAGTACCGGTTGTTTGAAGCTATTGACTGTTAAGAATGGTCGCTATGGTATAATTCGGACCCTGTACAAAAGCATGTGCGGACTGAACGATTGACGAATACCAGGTTAAGGTTGATAGGAAGTTACGCACTCCAGAAAGTCTAATGCTTAAGGGACTCAGCGACTCGATTTCGCCGAGCAACAACGCCGAATTCTTCCCAGAGCCTGCAAAACACCGCTCGCATTACTCATCCTGTAAGTCATTGGCGCTACCCTTTTTGTTTACGCCCCTAACTATGTTCAACGTCTTGTGTATTGGAGGACAGGAACATTACTAGCGCATTGGGCAACACACTTGGCCTGAAACCAAACCAACTTCGACGGATTGAAAAGCTTTATACAAGGCGTATACGGCCAAATCAGATAGTAACGCCCGAGTTTGCCCGGCAGCTCAGCGAGTTATCGCAGGAGACGCGCCGGCAGATCGGCGCCTTGATTGACCGCAAGGGTCACGTCCAATACGTCATGGTTGGCGATAACCGCGGAATTGAATTGCCTGACTTCAAGCGCGTACGTGTTGCAACCGGCCGCTTTCGAGGCCTGCGGTGTATCCACACTCACTTGCGGGGCGAAGGGCTCACCCAGGATGACTTGACCGACCTCGCCTTGCTGCGTCTGGATTTAATGGCCGCAATCGATGTAGACACCGACACTGGGTTGCCAGGTATGGTCCATGCCGCCCACCTCCTACCGTTGCATGCGGGCGAGTTGGAGAACGCAAGCATGCCGGGCACATTCGAGTTTCTGGAGCCCCAGTTGGCGGGCAGTCTGGATCTCGATTTTCTTGATCTGATCGACTCGCTCGAAGAGGAAATGGCGCGTAACCGGCACGCAACTCGCCGTTCAGAGTTACGAGATCGAACAATCCTCGTCGGTGTGGCGACCAACGGAATGACCGACGCCGAGGAATCTATGGCCGAACTTTCAGAACTCGCAGCTTCGGCGGGCGTGGTTGTTCAGGACACCATTATTCAGCGGCGCTCAGCTATTGATCCGAAAACGGTTCTTGGTCGAGGGAAACTTGATGACCTGATAATTCGATCTTTGCAGTTGGGCGCGGACATGCTGGTGTTCGACCGAGAGCTAAGTCCGGCGCAAGTGCGATCTCTTTCCGAAGCAACAGATTTAAAGATCATCGATCGTTCACAGTTGATACTCGACATCTTTGCCCAGCGAGCTCAATCCAAGGAGGGAAAGATCCAGGTCGAGTTGGCCCAGTTGAAATATTTGTTACCGCGACTAATTGCCGGTCAGGATTCAGCCTTCTCGCGTTTGGCCGGAGGCATTGGTGGCCGAGGCCCCGGTGAAACGAAGTTGGAAACCGATCGCCGTCGTGTTAGAGATCGAATTAACCGGCTCGAGAAAGAGATAGAAGTTCAACGTCTACGAAGACAGGAACGACGAAAAGGTCGAACGCGTCAACGACTTCCGATTGTGTCAATCGTAGGTTACACAAATGCGGGCAAATCAACTCTGCTGAACGCCCTCACCAAAAGCGAGGTACATGCCGAGCAGCGAATGTTTGCAACACTCGACCCGACCTCGCGCCGGCTCCGTCTACCCCGAGAACAGGAAGTAATCATTAACGACACTGTGGGATTTATTCAGGCGCTGCCACCAGATCTCCTGTCGGCGTTCCGCGCAACACTGGAAGAAATAAGCGATAGTAGTTTACTAGTTCATACTGTTGACATTTCCAATCCGCGTTGGCCGCAGCAGGTGGAATCGGTGAAACGCATTCTATCTGACTTAAAGCTAGCTGAGATTCCAACTCTGCTGGTGCTGAATAAAGCAGACTTGCTTGAAAGCGAGGAGTTGGATGCGGTGCTAAGACAGGCAAAACAGTTTGACAAGAATGATCCCGTGGTCATCTCGGCACTGAGGCCGGCAACGCTGGATCGACTACTTGATCGGGTGGGTTTGTTATTGGCTCGAGATCTTGGACTAGAAAGAGAATCGGATTTTCAGCATCGGCATGCTGTCGTTTCCGAAGTTGCGTAAATGGGACTGCGCCCACGATTCAAAACTCCCTTTAGTCAGGCACGCGATCGGTTCGTAAACTACTTCACCGGACCGTTCATGTCGTTAAGACCTCGCACTCGATTCCTGGTCGGCGCCGCGGTCCTGGTTATCACAACTACACTGCTACTCTGGAACAACTCCTCTTCAACAATTACTCAGAATTACAAAGAAGGTGAAGTCCTTACGAGAGCGATAGTCGTGCCTGCTGACATCACTACTATCGACCTGGTGGAAACCGAACGCCGCAAGGCTGCCGCCAGAGAGTTGAGCCGGCCAATCTTCAATTTTGACTCGAGTAGAGCAGAAACCTCAGTCCAGGGATTCCGTAGTGACTGGGAGGAGCTGAAGAAACAGGTTAATTCCGGCCAGGGGAAGAACGCTGTGTGGAGCGGCGATGGTGGGCCAGGCGTAGGTCGCGCGATCATTGCTCATAATTTCGATGAAGACGATCTCGATCGCTTGACGTCACTCCTTCGGGAGATTGGCAGCGCCTACATTTACGACGATAGCGAAGTGGACCGCCTGGGCCATGATATCGTTCTGGTCGATATACGTAATCCCGTAGCGCAAATGATCATGCCGGCGCCGCGAACTCGGATGATTGCTCTCTCGGCCGCCCGCAGGAATCTGGAGATCAGGGTGTTGAATTTGCCTGATTGGAGCGCGGACGAAAAACTCCAACTGGTATCAGCACTGTCTCTATTGGTTCGGCCCAACGTAGTCCTTGACGAAACAGCGACAGCAGCGGCGCGTGAAAACGAGGCCAATAATGTTCCGGTTGTGGTCATTTCGCTCAAGCGCAATCAGATACTTGCTCGAGAAGGCGATACCGTCACCCCTAACATTCTGGCCCAGATTGCGGCCATCAAAAGCACCGGACATTCAGGCAGACCGTGGCAGAATTTTTTCGGTCTGTTAGTGATCGTCATAGCTGTCTACTGGGCCGGCTGGAAGTTCACCGAACACAGAAGTTCGCGCGGAGTTCTGACGCTTGGTAAGCATAAGGCGTTTGCGCTCGTAGGTTCCGCTATCCTGATCCAAACAGCGTTGATGAGAGTTGGCTTTACGTTTGGTGACAGCATTGCAGCCTGGATGTCCCAGTCAGGTCCTCCATTCAACGATCCAGCTATGTGGAACTTTGCCATTCCCTTCGCGGCTGCGGCTTTGCTCGTAGCAATGCTGGTGGATACCCAACTCGCTTTCCTGACGGGAATCATCACAGCTCTCTTTGCGGGCCTGTTAGCCTCAACCGGCATGAACAAAGCGTTGTTTGCCATGGTGTCGTGTTCGGCCGCCATCTACAGTATTGGGAAGTATCGCGAGCGTCAGTCCGTCACCCTTGCAGGAATCCTGGTGGGCTTCATCAACGTTGGAATGGCTATTGCCCTGATAGCGTATTCAGAACAAGCGCTGTCGTTTAGGACCTTGTGGCTCGCATTTGCCTGTGGGCTGGCTGGTGGACTGCTAACAACAGTATTTGCTGCAGGCGGTCTCCCGGTGAACGAGTCGGCATTCGGAATATTGACCGATGTAAAACTTCTCGAATTATCGAACGCCGACCTTCCTGTCCTGGGACAATTGGCTTTGCGTGCGCCCGGCACAAACCAACATTCTCACGCAGTCGGTCAGCTCGCGGAGGATGCTTGCCGGGCGATTGGTGCTAATCCTTTGCTGGCGAGAATCGGAGCTCTGTATCACGATATAGGCAAGCTAGCGGCTCCCGACTACTTCGTTGAAAATCAACAGGGCGAGAACCCGCATGATCGTTTGCGACCGCAACAGAGCGCCAAGATCATTACAAGCCACGTCACCTATGGATCGCGTCTGGCGAAGGAGATTGGTCTTCCTGAAAAGATAGCTGATTTCATCCCGCAGCATCACGGAACCCGAACACTGCATTACTTCCTTCGCAAAGCCCAGGCCCAGGCTCAACCTAACGAGAAGATCAATGAGAACGATTTCCGTTATCCCGGGCCAAAGCCTCAATTCAAAGAAGCTGCAATCATGATGCTGGCGGATTCGTGTGAAGCGGCGGCTCGCTCGCTGGCGCGACCTGATCCTGAAAATATCAGAGCGATTGTCGTCAAGATTGTTGATGCCATTATCACCGACGGCCAGTTAAACGATTGCGATATCACGCTTCAGGAACTGACGACGATCCGAGAGGCGATGATTAGCGCTTTGACTGCGATTTATCACGCCAGAATCGACTATCCAGGCTTTAACCCACCCGCTGTGACTGGACCATTGCCGCCTTTACCTGCCGGAGATATCGACAGCGAAGAACGTGGTATCAGCTACAGCAAACCTTCAGAGATTCCTATCAATCGCGCAGGTGAAGTCGAGGACGAAGCAATTCCTCGCAAGGTCGTGAAGCGCTAAAGGCCGTCTAAAACCTCGTACGCAATTTTGAATAGGTCGTTTCCAAGGTCTCGGGAATAACGCGGGATTCAGAGATGGTGGTCATGAAGTTGGTGTCGCCGGACCAACGTGGCAACACGTGTATGTGAAGATGGCCTACAATTCCGGCGCCGGCAGCTGCTCCTAAATTGATTCCAATATTAAAACCGGGCGGAGAATAGACTTCGCGTAAAGCGGTCTGGGCCTTTTTCGAAAGGTCCATTAATTCGTCCGTGACTTCCTTGGCAACTCGATCAAATTCGCCGGTGTGTTCGTACGGAATAACGAGGAGATGGCCAGTGATATAAGGAAAGAGGTTTAGAACGACGAACCCATGCTCGGCACGATGGACTACGAAGTTAGTGTCATCTTTTGCCGGATCAGCAGCGATATCACAGAATACGCACCGATCGGATTGTGAGTCGACACCGGAGGCTATGTACTTCGCACGCCAGGGACTCCACAGTCTTTCCAAAATTTCCTGACTCCTCTAGAACTTACAAGACCGGTGGTTGGCGATTGTCGTCGTGGGTTACAGAACCTGAGTTTCCTGACGTCGAGTGAGCGGCTGGATTCTCGTCGTTGATTAATTCTTTCAACTCTTTTCCCGGTTTGAAATAAGGAACACGTTTAGCGGGGATACTTACTGGATCGCCGGTCTTGGGATTTCTACCGCGACGGGCTCCGCGCTCTCGCACCCGAAAACTGCCGAAGCCTCTGAGCTCGATCTTCTCTCCTTGATTAAGGGTCTCAATGATGCTTTCAAAGACGATTTCTACTAAACGCTCAGCATCTTTCTTTGTAAGTTCTGCTTCTCTAGCGACGTCTTCGACGAGTTCTGCTTTCGTCATGCATCACCTCGTTAGTTTTAAATGGTCCAGTTTGTGAATATGTCAGGCCGCAAATAGAAATACAAAGTAACTTATTGATAATGGCGAGGTTTTCTTAACTCACCGTACACTATCAGAAAACGATCAGGTCGGGCAAGACTCACGCACGAGCGACTTTGAAGCCAACGAATAGCCTTGAAAGAAAAAAGAAAGCCCCGCTCCAAACCTTAAGGACATCGCTGAAAGCAGGGCCACCTTGAATTGGCTGGAGACAGATGTCAGTTCTCGTTAGATTCTGACTTGTTAAGACCAAAATCGGCGAGTTCACCAAGAGAAGCCATTCCACCGCCCGCTTCCGAGGAGTAGATCTTCGTATCAACGATGGGCTCATCTTTACCTACAGCTCTCGCTGATAGACCTATTTTCTTGGTATCGGGATCGATGCGCAGGATCTTGAATTCCATCTCCTGGCCCAGTTGGACCACATCTTCGGGTTTGGCTACGCGTTCTTCGGAAAGTTCGGAAATGTGACACAAGCCTTCTAGATTATCATCGAGCTCAATAAAGGCGCCGAAGTTTGCAAAGCGCGCAACTTTGCCGCGCACCACATCTCCTGGTTTATGTTCGTTAGTGAACTTCTCCCAGGCATTTGGCTCAAGGTCTTTGATGGAGAGCGAAAGACGCCGATTCTCACTGTCGATGCTTGTAATTACAGCGTCGATCTCCTGGCCTTTCTTCAGGACCTCACTTGGATGTTTGATTCTTCGCGACCAGGAAATATCTGAGACATGAACCAATCCATCGACACCGTCTTCGATTTCAATAAAGGCGCCGAAATCGGTCAGGTTCCTGACGCGGCCATGAACTCGAGTTCCAACTTGATAACGCTCGTGCAATGTCTGCCATGGGTTTTCCTGGACTTGCTTCATACCGAGGCTGATACGGCGAGCCTTAGGATCGACACTCAGCACTTCCACCTCGACCAGGTCACCTGGATTTACGACTTTGCTCGGATGCTTGACGCGCTTTGACCAACTCATCTCCGAGACATGGACCAATCCTTCAACTCCGTTTTCGAGTTCAACGAAAGCTCCATAGTCTGCGACACTCGCGACCCGACCGTTAACCCGTGTGCCTACCGGGAAGCGCTCCTCTACGCTTGACCAGGGATCGGGCAGCAGTTGTTTATAACCCAGGGAGACGCGCTCACGATCGCGATCGAACTTGAGCACCTTCACCTGGATGGTATCGCCAACTTTGAATAATTCGTTTGGGTTCTGAAGCCTTCCCCACGACATATCGGTTACGTGTAGCAACCCATCGACTCCACCGAGGTCAACGAAGGCACCGTAATCGGTGAGATTCTTGATCTGACCCTCAATAACAATGTCTTCCTCGATCTGCTGGAGCGTCTGGTCCTTACGTCCGGTGTTTTCCTGCTCGATAACTGCTTTGCGCGACAAGACGACGTTTGATCGCTTGCGATTGAGCTTGATTACCTTTGCTTCGATTATCTGGTTTCGCAGAGTGTCGAGATTGCGAACTGGACGCACGTCCACTTGAGAGCCAGGCAGGAACGCGGCAATGCCGTCAATGTCAACTCGGAGACCGCCTTTAATCCGATCGATAACGCGGCCTTTGACGCTGGAACCATCTCGATACGCTTTCTCGAGATCGTCCCACGCTTTCATGCGGACCGCATCAGCTCGGGAAAGCACCGGCAGACCATCGGCAGTTTCCATGCTTTTCACGAGCACTTCGACTTCGTCGCCAGGCTTTACGGTGAGTACGCCGTTTTCTGTAAACTCTGCGGGATTGACGATACCTTCGGACTTATATCCGAAGTCGATTACAACTCCACGTTCGCTCAGGTTGACGACGATACCACGTACTACTTCGCCTTCTTCGAGAGTGGCCTGTTCTTGTTCGAACTGGTCCAATAGTTGACCGAAGTCAACATCGCCACTGGCCCGCGACTCATCAGAATCGTCGGCATCATGAGCGGCTGTTGTTGGAGAAGACTGTGCGGCAGCTGCGGTTGGTTGCGGAGAACTCTGTTGTTCGCCGGTTGAGTTATTGTCGGCCTCGCTGTTGTTCAGCTTGGGTTGTTCACTAGACATGCATACTCCTGTAGTTCCCGATAACTTTCAGCGCGTTCCACGATCATATCGCGCCTCACCTGAACGGAACAATCATCGCAGGGGTCTCGATGATTGCCGCAGGTTTTCTAAGCGGCGTGTGTGTTTTTGACCTTGGCGTTGTCGGGAATTGGAGCTGGCGAGGATGCGAGCCGTTTGGATTTGGAATTGTCGAGCTAATTTGTTTCGATTACCGCCCTGCCGTAGTCACCTGCTTGGTCCGACAAACACCCGCCGCCGTAGTACTAACGGGTAGGGCGGCACTGTACACGCCAGAACAAGGGCATGTCAAGGCGCGGAGAGGCACACAAGTCCTACAGAGGCAAACAATTCCGTCGAACGGACCCAATTATTCCGAGTGGTGTTCGTGCAAACCTTACTGACTTGACGAGATGTTGTCAGAGGTTCGCGGCACGACATAAATTCCAGCTGAATGTGAGCCGACAAAAAGTATGTTCTGATCGTTTGCATCAAAAGCGAGCGCCCAGATTCGCTGGCTTGGCAGGCGATGATCTTTCGAGTCGATTCTCGCCCAGGTTGTACCGCCATTCGTGCTGCGATAAACCCCGCCGCCAACGTCACTAATCTGATAAGCGTTTCCAGCGAAGATCTCATCACTGTTACGTGGATTCACGAGTATGCTGGTGAAATCGCCAAAAGGAAGATTTCCTCCGCGTCGATTCCAGGTTTCGCCCCCATCATGCGAGATATAAAGGGACTGCTTTGTTCCCACATAAACGTAATTGGGCTTCTGTGGATCTTGCACGACCGTGTTAACCGGAAATTCGGTAGGAATGCCATCGACTTTTTTCCAGGTCGTTCCAGCATCGTGCGATACCAGTATCCCGGATGAAGCGGTCCCCACCCAGATCGTCTCTGGCGCCTTTAGGTTGTTGGAGATACAAGTTGTGCGCGAATCAAACGAAAGGTCGTAGGGAAGTTTCTGCCAACCCTTGGCGGGATCAAAACTCCTGTATAGGCCGGCGTTTGTGGCTGCCAAAAACCCGGGTCTTTGATCCGCATCAGCCGTGTGGATTAAAGCGTTGACCGCATCGGCCAGAATCATGGTGGAAGTTTCCTCAGCTGCGCCCTTGGCAGTCGCTACAGAAATGCCGAGCGCCGAAAGGGTAATGCTATCCAACTTCCCTGTTACCGGGAGATGGCGATCTCCCTGAAACTTCTTGACGGCAAGTTGAGTTGCAGGACCCAACTTTCCGTCAGGCTCACCTAAATGGTAGCCAGCGCGATTGAGAGCTTCCTGCACCTTGATTGACGAGTCAGCGTCGAGCTTTGGCGAAACTACTCGCTTCGCGGTTCGAACAACCTTCTTCTTAACTGGAGCTTTCTTTTTGGCTTCGGTGGTTGCAGGTGCCCAAACAGGAGCCCACGAGGTTCCACGATCAGTTGAGCGGTAGACTCCCAGGTTGGTGCCTAAATAGATAACGTTTCCGTCCGTAACGTCCTGAACGATTGAGTAGGTAATCAATCTCGAAGGCATGCTTCGCATTGAAGGTCGCCAGGTCTCGCCGTTGTCGGTACTTACAAACAGAAATCCGCCACCAGTTGCCGTATTGATTGTTGATGCGTAGATTCGACCGGGAACTTCACGATCCGGAAGAATTGCGTTCGCGAATCGCCCGCTAAAGCCAACATTAATTGGCGTAAACGATTTCCCGGCATCATTCGAGACCATCACGCCATAGTTGTTGGTTCCGATATAAACAACGTCAGGACGCGAGGGGTGTACGGCGATCGAGTTAATCTCCAACTGACGAGAAGTCGTGACCATCCACGAGTCGGCGTCGCCACCCTTTTCGGAGCGCCAAAAGCCCTCAGTTGTACCCGCGAAGACTACTCCGGGTAGCGAGGGATGTTGCAGGATTGCGCGCGTTCTACGCGACTGGGAAGGAATGCCCTGAACTTTGCGCCAGTTCTCGCCGCCATTCTTACTTTCGTAAATACCGCTACAAGCGGAAGCGATGATGTGGTTAGGATCTCTTGGGTCAATGTCGATAGCAAAGATGTCCGAATCGTCAATTATGCCTTCTTTGATTGACTTCCAGGTTTGACCACCATCTGTCGATTTATATGGAAGGTACCAGGTACCAGCGAAAATAATGTTGCTGCTTCTCGGGTCAATAGCCAGCGATTCCACGTGCACCAGCCCGGGGGTGCTATAGGTTGGAAGCTGCTTCCATGAATCGCCCGAGTCATCGGAGCGGAAAATGCCGTTGAAGGTACCTGCGATTAGTGTATTTGGATCTGAATCAGACTGAGCCAGTGAGTGGATTGCTTCCGTTTTTAGTTGCGAACTCTCTTTCCATGTGTTTCCACCATCGGTCGATTTGAAGAACCCGCCTGCCTCTTTATGACGGTGCGCACCTACGTAAAGCACGCGAGGGTTCCGCGGATCAACAATCACATGATCGACGAACATCCGCGGCCGGCCGAAGTTGTAGAGCAACTGCCACTGCTTACCGGCGTCAGCCGAGGTATAGATCTGTCCGTCTAACGTACCGAAATAGAAACGATCAGGGTTTGATGGATCGACGACGAGTCCACGGACGTCTCCACCTGGAGGGCCGGTGGTTCGCCAATCGTTCGAATACCGTGCAGCATCGGAGGAATCACCATCTTTAGATACCGGTGTATCCGCAAATACAGCGCCAACTGAGAACAGCAGGAGAACGAGCGCGGTCAACAACTGGGGGGTTAATCTTTCAATTCTACTCATCGTTATTCTTCCAAGGTTTACTGATCAGAGGAGCACCGAGTGCTCGCCGGGACTCTAGTTTAGTACAAATCTCCAACTTTGTGTCTCAAAAGCTCCGCACCCGGTAGGATGCCCCGAAAATCTCCACGCGTTGCACTTTGGAGTGTGCCGGCCCGGCGGCGCTTTTCAGGCCTCTCAGTTATCAGGCTCTTCTATTATAAATAGGCAAATTATTCATCCAGGAGGAAGAGGCGGTCGACGGCCGATATAACAA
>DASROI010000069.1:0-4826 GCA_035646955.1 Pyrinomonadaceae bacterium | reverse complement strand
CAAGTGCGGTTGCTCCTTCGAGTCGTGAGACCGAAGGATCTAGAGCAAAGATCTTTAGCGGCCGATACAGGGGCTGATCATCCTGGCGCTCGTAGGGTCTGCCATCCACAGCGCGTTCGACTCCGTCTCCGATTCCGAAGTTTTCGTTGTTGTTGCTCGCCGGTAACGGAGGCCCTGCAGGAGTCGATGGTGCAGGCGAAGGTTCGCTGGTTTGCGAGGTCGCTTCAACCGAGGAGGGGGTTGAGGGTATGTTCCCGTCTGATTTTTCTGACATGGCTTTTCGTGAACTTCAGCTGATCAGACCTTGATTGTGTATAGTGGTCTGATCCCCTGATCGAAGAGCAAAACATAGATGGTGAAAGGATCAGTCTTCATCTTTGTGATCTTGTTCTTGATTACTTCGCCGAAATGACCAATATCGGTAAGCAAATCAATATCAATATCTGAATTGACTTGGCCGTTTTCACCTTTCTTCGCAAATGAAAGTTGAAGACTACAGAACGCAACCTTCTCCTTGAAGCTAACCGGAAATCCTTTGTGATTCATTTCGTTGAGATCTTCATTGAGCTCCGAAAAAGTCTTGAGACTCCGGCAGTTGGCCGGCATATTCTCGGCTACAAGTGCCTTTATCCGGTCGCGCTCACAGGATTCCAAACTATCTATTGATCGGATGAAATCCACGGCATTTCCTTCTTTTAGTGCAGTCGCGCGAAGCTTGGCTTCGATGTTTAGCAAGGTTGCCATTCGTATCGCGCCCGACTTCGGATCGCTCTTCGCTAGTCCCATGAAATCTGCCTCAGAGATGTTCGCGCTGAGTGCCTGGTGAAACTGCGGTGATCGCATCATGAGTTCGTTGTAGCTGAACTTACTGAAGTCCGGAACAGGGTCATTAGGAATCAACATGATATTGATCGGAACCTCAGTGCCTGGTTTCGGCTTCACCGGAAAAACCGAATGACTTCGATGTTTATCGGCGTCAACAAACATGATGTATCTCTGTCCTGAGTCAGCGGGAACGCCCTCCAGAACTATCGTGTTCGTACCTTTTTTCATGGTCCGATCGACCAGCTTCTTGTTACTCGAGCTAGTAAACGGATCCATCAGCACGATTCGCACTTCTGGTCCTCGCCAGAGCAGTCTGCTCGCATCAAAAACACTCACTTTGATTGAACCAGTGGTTGTCGAAGTCAAAGGCATACGTGCTCCATTCGTGAGTCCTTAAGAGTTGAATCGGTCCTTTAACCTGGACAACTAATCGTGAATCCAGTGGCCGAAATCTGCATAGGTGCCATCGTTCCACCAATGATTGACGCGGTACTTAAAGTTGTTAGCGCCAGCCTGACTTTGAACTGTTTCCACAACCTTGCCGTTAATTCTCGTGGCCCGATGCGTATCGTTCTCTGGCACGACTGCTACGATGTGGCCATGCCCGTGATGGAATTGAGGCTTTGCTCTGGCCACCGTTATGCACACCTTTCCCTGGTTCGCCTCTGCTTGCAGTTCGTCAAGATCTAGGGTTCGTCGCCAACCAAAGAAACCGCCCCAGTCTTTGAACCACTCGTTCAGAGAGTTTGCGGTCTTTTCGTTTACCGTACCGGGTTGCGTTCCAGGATATACAATCGGAACTGTCTCGCCTGCTTGAAGGCGAAGCAATGCTTTGTCAGTCCACCACACTCGTGGAAGGTAGACGCCTGTCATGTAGCAATAGTCATACGCGTAGATGTTGCAATAGGTGGACTGATCGGGTTTGTAACGCAAACTCTCAGGAACATTGAACCACTCGATCAATTCTCTGATTGCCGCAATGCGTTGCCCCGGCGGATCAGTTGCAACACTTCGGGTTGGAGGAGTTTCAGTCAATGAAAATGAACGGCCTGCAGACGAAGTTCTCCTTATGTTCATACCGGTTGTTGGCAAGTGGACGGCAACTACACCCGAGTGAGTCGTCACTTCAGTCGAGCTTTGACCAGCCGGCGATAGGTACTTTTTATTGACGTAACCATCTCTGGTTAGACCATCGATGGTTGTGCGCACTTTCCACCAATTGGCGACACTCGATTCCGCGAGCTTAATCACTCGGTGGTTAAGTGGGAGCGTAGCGATGAGGTTTGTTTCGTCAGAAGGATCCGGAGCGCTCCGCAAGTTTAGACCTAGTGCCGCTTCGCTATTCACGACGAACTCTTGCCCTTCGCCGGGGGAAAGATTCTCAAGTTCTGAAACTGGTGAGCTGTTGCGGAGTACTGGAAGGTCAACCAGGCCCTGGTTTACCCAACCTTGCGTTTGGGCGATGGTGCCTCGTCGATTGAGGGCTACAATTTGGTAGATCACTTTGGATTTCAAACAACGAAGGTAGGCCAAAGTGAACAGTTCCAAATCGGACTCGGCCACGTTGTTTCGCCAAAGCGCGGCATTCTTTTTCCCATCAGGAAGGTGTTCGACATTTGGTGGCCGGTTCTCAATCCAGTCACAAATTGCATCATCAACTCTCTTGCGATCCCGTTCGGCGATAAAAGCGCGAACGTCGTCAAGCCAAACATCCTTCATGCCGCCACTCTGAGTTAACAAGTCGAAGAACAAGCAGAACTCCTTCAGCCTGGGATCGCCACCGCGCAACTCCTGGGCCCAACGCGAGGCCAGTTTCATCGAGTCCTCGCCGACACCAGTGGCAATCGCCATTTGTTGTTCGATCATTTCCGGCGACCCGAATAGGTCTTTGAGCTCCTTGAAGACGTCTGGCTTCAACTTCTTGTTGGGTTGCCATTCACGCACGATCGCGAGGCCTTGAGGAATCGACGAGTTACAGGCAGTCCACAGTTCATTGCCATGGACTGGCATGTATTTCTGAACTGTTGTTTGTCCACAACTTTTCACTAGTGGTTGGAGCGAACCAGATCCGATGTTCCACTGCAGGATTCCGCAGGAAATTCCCATTTGATCAAAATCGTTCGACACTCCGGCCCACGGATTTCCATCTGTTTCAAAGCCACCGGTAACTTCCAGGGCCTTCTTCAACCATTCGGGGGTAAGGCTTGCCATCGTCGTTCTCCTTGTTCAGCTGCTTTCTTTTCATGAGAACCTAATAAAATCTTTCATGGGTACAGCCCGTGTTCGCCGAGCGACCTCATATCCATTTGCGCTTCCATCTTCATTAGTGTTGCCCTCGATCGTAGAAAAGACCGTGTTGGCCCCGGCAAAGCTAAATCCAGTGTGAACCCAGTCAGTGGAAGTTTTGCGAACAAGAAAGATTTGGGCTGAACCCAGGTCTGCCCATGAAGCGTTGCCCGATTCCAGCTCGGCTCCTGGAACAAAAAGACCGGCATGCTTGGCTTGGTAGGCCAAAGAGTCGCACGAGTAAGAGCCCTCAACAGGGAACGACTGGCCCAGCTCCATACAAGCCTGTTTCATTACGAAGGTGACGAAACCCGCACACCAACGCCAGCCCGGTCCCTCATGTCCATCAAGATAAATCCTTACCCAAGGCCCACGATTGTCACCTCCCACTTCGACGGGATGTTGTTTGAGGTGTTGTTCGGCAACTCGCAAGACAGCATCGGAGAGTCTTGTGTTAGCAGAAAGTTGTAGCGGCGCCAGTGCTTTCACCAACGGGTCGATTAGCAGATCCCACGTTTGTTCATCGACTTCACCGGTTTCCGGCTGTTCTCTCGATGCCTGGAAGCGGGTGACGCAGGACTCGGTTGCTGGTCCAAAGTCGCCGTCAATACCGGTCGCGAAGCCGTTTATCTTTAGCCATTCCTGTACTCGTCGCACTCCTCGGCCGTGGTCGCCTCTTCGGATTACTCCGTCGAACGAGAGTTCTTTTGTAACGTGAGCCGGGTAGTTAGGCATGGAAGTTCTCCTTTTATTGCAAGGCGTGGCTCCGCGAAGGAAGAAGGACCGATTACCTTCGCTCACTCATTCGCCCATGGACACTGCTTTGGCTGTAACCGCTCTGAGTTAAGCCGGTTAAATGACGATTGAGGCCCAATTGAGAACTGCCTGCGAGGTGGCAATGTCAGAATCACCCGTTAAGATGACAATATCTATCGGGTGGAGCAAGCTTTGACTGCTGAAGGACGTCTCTCATCGGGTTACATTCATTGAGTTATGTCAATGACAGCGAAAACATTTCGCTATTCTTTCAAAGGTCCCAGAGTCTGCCAGGTTGGAATGACTGACGAGGAAAACAGCAGCTCTGTTTGTTTCCATTTGTATACGCGCCAAATCGGAGCGAAAGTTATCCGCCCTACGAATCTTTTTCGGTTTTTATTCAGTCGCTATCGACGCCGTTTTCCAAAGATCACGGGTGGCGTCGATCATATGAGACGGGATACGCAAGCCCGCGAAATCTGATCATCGGGTCGGCCGGCTCGATACCGTCTGGCAGCAGAGATGGGAGAAATAGCAAGGCCCGCTGTGTAGCATCCGAGTCGGGAACTACCGAGGTGATCTCGATTGTTCCGAGTTCCATCGTTTTGTTTGTGTCAGCCCAGGGGATCGAGGGATCCTCGAGTTGGTCCCCCGGCGCGGGCAGCTGGAGGACGAGTTTGAATCGAACAGGCCCCTTTCCAACACGACCGCGAATCTCGTCAATAAGATAGTCGTGCGAAACGTTCGCAATGGCATCCTTCGACAGAAATTGTCTGCCTGCTTCAGGAATTATTTGATAACGCCCGAACGTCGCTTTCCCGTCGGTGGTTACGAACTTGAAAGTATTGACGCCGAAGTAGGCAAGAGTGCCGTAACTCACTGGAGGTGGTCCAGGATTGGTCGCAAAGGGTTTGGCCTCTGGATGAGCTTCCAGATATTTCTGAATTGGAGTGGGTGCC
>DASROI010000068.1:0-27562 GCA_035646955.1 Pyrinomonadaceae bacterium | reverse complement strand
GACGCAAATCTTCCAGGCGTTCTGTGATGTTGAATTGTTGTCTGCCATCGTGCTCTTGCATAGCCTTTTAAAACCTCTTCGGCCTTCGCGCGTTGGACAGCGTGTGGGGATGTTCCACGCCCCTTAAGTACACCGCAATCTCTTCGGATAGTGGGTCTGCGGTTTTACTTCGACTTTATGCTTAGCAATGTCAGATCCTACGCGCGCGTAAGCGTAAGCCGCATCTCAAAGCATGGTTCTCAATGATCGTTTCAACGAAGTCGTGGGAGGGAACGGTTGTCGGAAGCGAACGACACGCGCGCCTCCAAAGTTACAGCAAGTATAGCACACGGTCTAAGGGCGCAAGTCAATGCTTATTTTCCGGTGGAGTGAGGTACGCCTTGCGGAGTTAGTTACAGGATGAGGGTTTTTCAATTCCCACTAATCGTTTCCGTGGGTGATCACAACACGTGGATGAATCTCATTTGTAGCGGCGTTGTAATCTCCGACCCCTATGAACTGTCCGTCTCTCCCATAGATTTTTACCTTCTCTCCATCTGGCCATCGTGCTTCCGCAACTCTCACCTCCATTCCGTGACTCGCCTTCCGGACATCGTCGTCACTTAGATGCACAAAAGGCAGCTGTGGGAGTGCCTCGTCTGGAGGCAGTAAGATAGTTCCAAGTCGCTCTTCGCCGAAACTGGTCCTAAGCTCGTCAAGCGTTACGGCCTTTTCTATCGAAAATGGGCCGACTCGCGTTCTTCGCAATTCAGCAAGATGAGCGCCAACCGATAAACGCTCTCCAAAATCTTCTGCCAACCTCCGTACATATGTTCCCGATGAACAAACAACGCGCGCCAGCAGGTCGAACGTTCCATCCAGGTTGTCCTTGTAAAGTTGTCCATCCTGTTTTATGGCCTCAAATTCGTGAATACAAACATTGATGGGAACTCGTTCAACGGTTTCGCCCCGTCTGGCCATCTCGTAAAGCTTCTGACCTTTTATCTTCTTAGCCGAGAACATAGGAGGAATCTGCTGAATATCGCCTCGCAGTGTTTTGAGGGCCTCATCGATTTCTTTGCCACTCCAGCCACCTGGTTTTCGCTGGTCCTCGATGGGTGTACCTGTTCGGTCGCCGGTATCAGTCGCGTATCCCAGGCGGATGATCGCTTCGTATTCTTTGTCAGCCGCCGCGACAAACTGAGCCAGTCTGGTTGCTCTGCCCAGGAGGATCACCAGAACGCCAGTCGCGAACGGATCAAGTGTGCCCGTGTGACCGATTCGACGTTGGTGGAGAATGTGACGGGCGCGCGCAATTACGTCATGAGAAGTCACGCCTGGGGGCTTATCAATAATTAGCAAACCATCCATGATTTGATTCTAGGCTTAACATTGGCGATTGGCGATCCGTATTGATAGTACTCCGATTGAATTGTTGATTTATTGAAAATGCCTGTTAGCGCTTTACCATACCGGGCCGTTTGCCGTTCGAGAGGAATACAAGGAAAATCATCGTATGAGGCGAGGCCGCAAAGTCCAGAAATCCTCAGATGTCGCTGATCCTCAAAAGGCTACATTTGAAAGGGCGATCAGGTTATTGACTGTTAAACCGCGTTCGGTTGCTGAATTGCGTGAACGGCTACTGCAAAGCCGGCAGACAAACGAAAGGATTGTCGAAACAGTAATAGCCAGGCTGAGCGAATATGGTTATCTCGACGATGAGAGATTCGCTTTTAGTTACGCTTCTTTGAAGGTTAAACAGAAACCGATGGGCCGGCGTCGCCTGGAGCGGGATCTGAAATTGAAAAAAGTCGCCACCGGCGTAGCGGATGGCGCTCTTGATCTTGTTTATGAGGAAACTTCGGAAGAGCAATTGATCGAACAGGCAATCGAGAAGCGGATTCGGATGCGAGGCCGACCTGCCGATCGAATGGAAGCTAAGAAGCTATTTGACCATCTGCTGCGACGCGGGTTTGGATTTGAATTAGTCAGCGAGAAGGTGAGAGCCCTATTAAAAGATTCCGACTAACCTTGGCGTGCGCCGGCCCGGCGGCGCTTTTAAAGCCCGGAGTTTTAGAACCGAGTCCCTTTTAAAACGCGGACCGAAAAACTCAAAAAGCGCCGTCGGGCCACCTCACTCCAAAGATGCTAAACTGTTTTTAAGGAGCTTGAAAGCAATAGTATGACTGGCGACGAGATAAGAGAAGCATTTCTTAGATATTTTGAAGAACACGGACACACGCGGGTCAGCTCTTCACCACTGTTACCCGCGAATGATCCAACCCTGTTGTTCACCAACGCAGGAATGAACCAATTTAAAGACGTCTTCCTAGGGACGGAAAAACGGGAGTATGTGCGCGCAGCGTCGTCGCAAAAGTGCATCCGGGCTGGCGGCAAACATAATGACCTCGATGAAGTAGGCAAGACCGCTCGCCATCACACCTTCTTTGAAATGTTAGGCAACTTTTCCTTCGGGGACTACTTTAAGGAAGATGCCATCAAGCTTGCGTGGGATTTGTTGGTCAACAAATTCAAACTGGATCCAGCTCGGCTTTGGTTCACGGTATACGGTGGCGACGAAGAAGTTTCGCCTGACGAGGATGCGGAGCGTTTATGGCAGCAAGTAGGAGCTCCAGCTGACCGAGTTCTCAGGTTTGGCAAGAAAGACAACTTCTGGCAAATGGGTGAGACTGGTCCATGTGGACCATGCAGTGAAATTCACTATTACATGGGCCCAAGTCCGAGCGATCCCGACAATTCTGCCGCGAACGTCAACGGTCCGGGTGATACGATCATGGAGATCTGGAATCTCGTCTTCATGCAATTTGATCGCTCCGAAGTTGGACCAGGCAAATATAAGCTCGATGCGCTACCCGCTCCATCAGTTGATACGGGTGCCGGCCTCGAGCGCCTTGCCGTAGTGCTACAGGATGTTAAATCAAATTACGATACAGATTTAATCCGACCAATTATCGAGTTCACCGCAAGTCTAGCCGATCGGAATTACGAACCCGAAACCAAGGAAGGTTTTGCAATGCGCGTGATCGCGGATCATGCTCGCGCTACTGCATTCGCGATGGCGGACGGGATTCTGCCAGGCAATGAAGGACGAAATTATGTTCTCCGGAAGATCATGCGCCGTGCAATCTACCAGGGGCACCACACGCTTCACTTCGAAGATCTGTTCTTCAACAAGGTAACCAACTTCGTCGTGGATAAGATGAAGGATGCTTATCCCGAGCTCGAAACTCAGCGGGATTTCATTCAGAAGATGGTTCGCCTCGAAGAAGAACGTTTTGGATCCACACTTACCGTCGGTTTGAACAAGCTGGATGAGTTGTTTGCGACGACTAAAGGGGCAATGCCACAGTTCAAGGCGCTTGCTCGTCTATACGATACGTTCGGAACTCCTAGGGACTTAATTCGAGTTGGTTTGGAAGAACGTGGGTTCACAATCGATGAGGTTGAATTCAACGAGCAGTTTGATGCAGCCCTTCAAGAACTTCAGCAGCAGGGAACGACCGACCGAGTCGAGGCGAAGAGCAAAGCAAATCCGGTCTATGCAGATTTGGTAAAACGTCACGGAAAAACCCGATTTCGCGGATACGACACGACAGAATTACCTGACGCGAAGATCATGGCTCTGCTAAAAGGCGGCCAGGAAGTCGACCGTGTAGAGGCCAACGACGAATTCGAGATACTGCTTGATCAAACGCCGTTTTATGCTGAAAGCGGTGGTCAGGTTGGCGATACCGGACAACTCATAACTGATACTGCATCGGTTACCGTCCTGGACACCTATTCACCGGCACAGGGTCTGGTAGTTCACAAAGCTAGAGCTGACCGCGGCTCTCTCTCAACTGGCCAGGAGGTTTCTGCCCAGGTGGATGTGGAGAAGCGCGATGCAACTCGGCGCAATCACACCGCGACCCATCTTATGCATGCTGCTTTGCGGGAAGTGCTCGGCACCCATGTAAAACAAGCAGGCTCGGTCGTGGCGCCAACGTATTTGCGTTTCGACTTTTCACATTATCAGCCGTTGACTAATGAAGAGAAAGAAGAGATCGAGCGCCTCGTCAACTATCACATCCTCCGCAACGAACCCGTGCAGACTGATGAGATGGCGATCGAAGAAGCGATGCGCTCAGGTGCGATGGCTTTGTTCGGTGAGAAGTATGGGGAGAAGGTTCGAGTGCTATCAATCAAAGGAGTTGAGAATATCTTCTCGAAAGAATTGTGCGGAGGAACTCACGTACGTGCAACGGGCGATATTGGTCTATTCAAAATTACTAGTGATGAGTCAATTGCTTCGGGAGTCAGGCGCATCCGAGCAGTAACAGGAGTGGACGCCTACGACCGTTTTCGCGAGTCAGAAGTGCTGGTTGATGAACTGAGTAGCGGGCTTCGAACGTCACGCGGAGATCTACCGGCAACAGTTGCGCGGTTGCAAGATGAATTAAAGAAGGCGCGCCGTGAGTCTGACGAACTTCGATTGCGAATTGCCACTGGCGCAGTCGGTTCCTCATCTAACGGCGACGACTCTCGAAACGTCGCTGGCGTAAAGGTGCTGGCACGTGAAGCGAAGGGTCTCGATGCTGCGGGCATGCGGCAGCTTTCCGACACGTTGTTGGATCGGATCAAATCCGGAGTAGTCGTACTCGGTCGAAGCAGTGATGGTAAAGTTTCGCTGATCGTTAGAACATCGTCGGACCTCGCTGGTAAGGTTCCCGCCGGCCAGGTCATCAAAGAGTTAGCGCCAATCGTCGGTGGACGTGGCGGTGGCAAAGCTGACATGGCAGAGGGCGGCGGCAGTCAGCCGGAAAAACTAACGCAGGCATTAGAAGAAAGCTTCAGCGTTGTTGAAAGGCTGCTAAGTAAGTAAAGTCTTTTGCTCTTTTTGAAGCTGAGTGCGCCGACGCGATCGGCTAAAAAAGCGCCGCCGGGCCGGCGCACTCCAAGGTTACATTTGTTTCTGCTTGTCCGTGAGTTGGATGTTCATTTTTTCCAGAGTGAGCTTGTTAAGCGTACCGGTAATTTTTAGACCTTCCGCTTGTTGATATTTCCTCAACGCTTCACGCGTAGCGTCGTCTAACTTTCCAATCTGTTCGCCTGCATAAAACCCTCGTGACTTGAGTAGCGACTGGGCCTGGTTAATTTGGTCCTTCGTCGCTCTGAACACGGGTCCACGCTTCGTTTGTTTGGCCGTAGATTTCGTCGTCGAGGTTGAATCTTGAGCGAGTGTTGGTGTGGTGAAGACACAGAATACAAGTAGAGTGAGAGTGAGAATACGCTTCATACTTTTTCCTTTTCGTGAGGCGCGCTGGAGCGCGCGGGTTAATAGATTGAGTTGTGAGGTCCGTTCGAAAAGCCGACTAATCATACTATCGGTGTCAATAGTGAGGGTGTTTTACGAAATGTGACGCCACACCCAACCAGGCGATTGAGAGAATCACAGCAACAACTTTGAGTGGGCGGCCGGTCGCTGCGCTCGCGTAACCGTAATACTGCGCCCTCTCGTTCCCACGACGCGATCTGGGAGTAACAGGCGCGAATGAGGGATTAACTTCTGGTACGTTCAAAGATGTTGGCCACGGTTTGGCATCTTGTGTTAGGATGCCTATGGCTTTCACAGTCTCGAGCTGTGAGGAATCCTGCACCAAGTGCGAACCTCAGCGATTATTACCGAACAAATGCGAAAATCCCTCTTTTTTCTCGTCATCTTCTCGGCTGCGATGACCGCGCACGCCCAGACTTCCTACCAGTTTGACAACTTCGACTTTGCCAACGGGGTCCAAGTCCAAACGCCCCCGCAGCCTGCCAAAGCCCCAGCCGTGAACTCTGAAGTGGGTAAGAAGCTGATCAAGCCAACCGTGAAGTACATGCCCGGCCCGGATGCTTTAACCGCTACCGTCCCGCTAAACCCCTCTCTGAACGGCTTCACAACCGGCTATGCTGACGTCGATGGGTACATTGTTGAATCGGGTAAACGAAATCAAGTAGATCCGCTCTTGCTCTACTCGATTATGCACCAGGAATCCAGCTTTAAGGCGCGGGCTATGTCCTACAAAGGTGCTCGCGGCTTAATGCAGTTGATGCCGCCTACGGCAGCCCGATTTGGCATCTCGAATATCTGGGATCCGAAGCAGAACATCGAGGGAGGCGCTCGGTACATGCGGTTTCTGCTCGACCTTTTTTCGGGAGATGTGCGTCTTGCGCTGGCCGGATATAACGCCGGAGAAGGCGCGGTTATGAAGTACGGCTACAGTATTCCGCCTTATAACGAGACGCAGGAATATGTACGCAGAATTGGTCGACGCTACTCGCTAATAAGAGATCCCGAAGCTGCCGCCCACGCAAGCAGGCTGACTCCGACTCAGGCGGCCGCCGTTCGAGGAAATAATGCGAGGCCATTGAACGTGTATGAACCAACAGTCTTCATGGCGCGCTTGCCTGATGGTCGACTCCAACTTGTAAGTCAATAAGACCAGACCTTAAAAGCATTCGAGGCGGAACCTGTATGGGTCTCCGCCTCGTTTTGTATTTATCAGGCTTTGAGTATGATGGCTTTACTCTCCACTTAGTTCCAGCTCGCGAGGGCCAATCTGTATGAGTTGTTCCAATTGCGGGGCCTACATGGCTCCATCCGTGCGGTTTTGTTCTAACTGTGGCGCTCCGGCGGCAGATCCAGAAACGACTCGAATTGCGCGTCTCCAGGAGATGGGGATCCAACGCGGCTCCGATTCAGACCTGGAACATGTTGTTTTCACCGTTAGACCAACTCTACTCTTTATAAAGGCTGGTTACGCGTTGGCCGTGCTGGGCGGTATTGCGTTGGTCTTTTTGCTTGCGATGATTAACGTACCGGCCTCCATCTCGATACCTTTGGCGCTGGCGCTGCTCTTGATTCCAGCTTATTACCATCTCAGGAGAAACTCTGTTCGTTACACTGTTACGGATGCAAAGCTAGAGATCGACCGTGGATTAGTATCGCGCACAACCAGAAATATCCCGTTGAGTAAGATTCAGGATGTGACGGTTTCGGCCACAATACCACAGCGATTGCTGGGTTTCGGTGACTTGATCGTGGACAATGCGAGTGAGGCTGGCGGCTCAACTGTGCTGCATAACATTAACAACCCTCGGCAACATGCAGACTTGCTTTTGCGCGAATTGAGACGCTGGCATTAAACTCGATTTAGTTGGAACTAAAAGTGACACTGGAACATCCAAGTGGATTCCGGGTTCTAAGTAAGCCTTATGCATTCAACGTTTTTAAGATCCGTCCTGACTTTTGCGGTCATCATTACGTCAGTTAGCATTATTGCCGGACAAGTGCCGGAAGACTTCACAAAGTTACTTGCGCCAAAGATCGATAAATTCTCACAGGTACGTGGTCCAAAGCCCATTGAAGGGACGTTCGACTCGAATTACTTTGCTGGTGTTTCACCGGTGGCTGCTGAATATGGGTCGTCCTCTGGCGAGAGATTTCAAGTCTCAATATTTAGACTTCGCAGTGACACCGACGCTTATTCGATACTCACCATCGCTGCCCGTAAGTTGATCGAGTCAACACATAAGCCCGTTTCTCTCGATCGGGAGATAGGGACAACCAGTTTTCGAACTCCGAGCCAGATATCGTTCTTCAAAGGCAACTCTGTTGTACATGTAACGAAATCCGTTGGGGAATTTGAGCGCATCGAAGAGGGAGTCGCCCTGGCAAGAGCGCTGGCAGACCGAATTGATAACGGTGAAGGAGACATTCCACCACTCGTCAAGCATCTGCCGGATCCGGATCACACGCAGAACTCGGCAGTGTACTTTTCCAAGTTAAGGTTCCCAGGAACGGTACTACCGGGACAGGCAGTTCTTGAGGCGTTGGATCCTCAGGGTGATGCTGATGCTGTTGTCGGTACGATTGGTCAGAGTAAGGTTTTGATAGTGGAGTTCAACACACCCCAGCTCGCGACTGACAACGACAAAAGAATAGTCGCAAAGATCAATGAATTGTGGAATTTAGGTCAGCCGGCGCCGACTGCATATCGACGTGTTGGCAATTACTCGGTCCTGGTGTTCGATGCGCCTGATCAACAGACGGCGAATCAACTGATCGATCAGGTAAAGTACGAGCAGGTGGTCCAATGGTTGGGCGAGAACCCGAATATTCTAAAAGAGGCTCAACGTCGTTACGTTGATACTACGTTGGGAGTTTTCATAGCAGTATTAAAAGCATCAGGTTTTGCGTTGATCGGTTGTTTGGCTGCGGGTGGTTTGATCGGCGCGCTGTTGTTTACCAGGCGACGAGCTCAACAGAAACAAGTGGAGGCATTTTCTGACGCAGGCGGAATGCTCCGATTGAATCTCGACGAGTTGACCTCAAAGAGTCGAGGATTGTTGAGGGATAGGAATTAAGGGGATCGGGATTGGAATTTAATAGGACCTTATTTCAATCCAACAAATTCAGACTGAACTAGAAACAAAAAAGCGCGGCGACAAATGTCGTTCGCGCTTCTTCATTAAACCGGCTCTTAATTGCGGGCTGCTGATTTTATCTGGGAGGCTCCCCCAAGCCCCGTCAGAACGTCAACCAGCAGCACCGCCATTTACGGCTCATCGACTGCGTCACAAGCGTCACTCTGTTCCCCCAAAGAGTCAAAACGCCTGCTGTAATTCCTGTGAGAGGATGCCTCCCCCAAAGCCTCCACTCACCGCAGTTTTTTGAGCCTGACCCGATTTACCCTCATCTACCCTTCTTGTTCTGTCTTCCATATTGGCAACGGTCGTGCCACACAGGGCTGTTATTGGGTTTCACCAATTTTCTTCGATTGTTTGGAAAGTAGCTGAAGCGAGTCGCCAAATGACTTCTGAGAGGCTGTATATGTTTCGGACAATCAGGCAGTACAGCCGACCGGTAATCACTCGCTCCAATTACAAAAGTGTAAGCGATTAAGGCAGGGCTGCTACCAAACTGTCGATATCTTCAAAAGTATTGTAGAAGTGAGGAGCTATTCTGAGTCGATCCACTCGCGGGGCTGTGATTATTCTTCGCTGTTTGAGTCGGGAATAGAGTTCCATCGCTCCAATCCCTCCCGTATGACGGATACAGACAATCTGTGACTGTTCGTTTTCCAATCGTGAGCTGACAATCTCATAGTCTTTCGACCCCAGTTGGAAACAAAGATAGTCAGTGAGTTCCTGGAGGTATTTCTGAATGCGTCGCACCCCCTGATATCTGATCAATCGGAGACTCGCCTCTAAGCCGTAAATCAGCGCTGCTGGGCCCGTTCCAGTTTCCCATGCGAGTGCACCCTCATTCCAACCTTGATTCCAATTGAAGTGGTCTTCAGGGTCTGGAACGCTCACCCACCCCACCAAAGTCGGTTCGATTCTGTCTCGAGCTCGGTCCGACAAATAGAGATAGCCGGTACCTTCCGGACTTAACAGCCATTTGTGACCGGCTCCGGCCGCAACATCGATCAGCTCGGCTTGGACGTCGGTAGGAATCACTCCCAGTGCCTGGATTGTGTCGACCACCAACAACGCATCGTACTGCCGCGCAAGTTTTCCCAACCGTTCAAGATCAACACGAAAGCCAGATGCGAACTGCACCTGACTAATTGCGATTACCTTTGTTTGCTGGTTTACGAGACTGGCGAGTTCGTCCAGATCTATCCGGCCATTGTGTTCATCACAGGTCCGCAGTTCAACGCCAAGTGGTTGTGTTATTCGCAACCACGGATAGATGTTGGACGGAAACTCATGTTTAAAAGTGACGATATTGTCGCCTGTTCGCCAACTGATGCCGTTTGCCACAGTGGATAGTCCGTCCGAAGTATTTCGAGTGAAGGCCACTTGCTCGGGACGAGCGTTAAGCAGTTCTGCAAGTAAGACGCGTGCACTCTGCTTGACTCCCAGCCAGTCTCTGAAATTTATCGAGCCATTTTTGTGAACATCCCGAAGTTGAGATTCAACAGCTTCTATTGTAGGAACGGGTAGAGGTGAGACGGCTGCATGATTCAAGTAGACAGCGCGCTGTGTAATCGGAAAGAGTGCGCGCAGTTCCGGTGTCATAGTTGTTTGTCAGACTCAAGAATCAAGGTGTATAGGGGTGACCATAGAATTCTTTGTACAACCAACCGAGTACTCGGGCCTCGGCTGTACAAAGAGTCTCGATCCAACAATTAATAAGGAAGTCGTTTCTCCCGCGCTCAAACGGAATTTGATCGGCCTCAGCCACGATTGATGCGGAATTTTTCAGATCCAATCGATAAGCTTCGGCTGTAGCCTCGTTTGCTTTGGCAGCGACGTCCAACGCATTTAGTAACTGGCTTATCCATGAATGGAGCTGACGTTCGCCATCGTTTTCAGCAAGCGCCTGGATAATTCCAATTGCCAGTCGATCTTCAGCCTTTTGGAACATAAAGATCTCTTCGCCTGATGCCTGGCTTTGCTGCTGCTTCCATTGGAAAACTTCTTCAACCGACGCGTGCCGAATGACAGCTACTCGCTGATCGTAGTTAAGAAACCATTCGATGACATCGGGCACGGAGTCGAGAATGACCTGTCCTCGCGAATCGCGTGCGAGCGGCGGTTCTTGCAGGTTGGCTTTGTTTGGAGATGGTTGCGACATTCTCAGTTGTTATTCTCTTTCAATTGAAACGAGGCCCTGATTTCGCCCACTACCTCATCTCTTCTATTCTTGACCGGGAAAAATGCGTAGCGAGAGACAAATTCCAAGGACTCATCGCGCAACACCCCAAGCTGGCGCAGTGCCTCAATGACCACGGTGGGGCGCGCGCGATGATCGTCACCATCCTCAATCTTTAAAGCCAGGCCCAGTCCATTCGGCCACTCTTCGCACGGCAAAATTCCGGCTGTATAGACTCCTTCAGCACCAACTTTAGAAACGATGCGTCCGGGTGACGATCGCATTATTTCGGTATCCAGCCGATCTTTCGTACCGCCGATGAGTTCAGGATAAGCTGTCATAACTTTCACTATTCGCTGACAAGCTGCTTTAGTATTCTCGTCAATCTCTGATGATGGTGATACCAGTTTCGCAAACGCAAGGGCCATCGCTTTGACAGTGATTCCAAACACCGGAACACCACACCCGTCGGTAGCCACCGCCATATCCTCAATTGGAATTCCCGAGAAGGATGCAATTGTTCGGGCCACGCCAATCTGGACTGGACTCTCAGGGCTGTCGTAGTTATCGGTCGGAGCGGCCAGATGTTTTGCGAGCGCGAGCATGCCAGCGTGTTTGCCAGAGCAATTGTTTTGCAGAACGTTCGGCTGTTTACCCTGCGCTCGTAGCTCTTTAGCAACGTCCTGACTATAAGGTTCGTGGATGCCACATTTCAGGGCATCAGGTCCAAGTCCAATCTTCTTCAGCATTGATGCGGCAAGCTCCGTGTGGATTGGCTCACCATTATGCGAGGCACACGCTAGAGCAACCTCGCGGTCATTAAAACCAAACTGTTCCGCGGCCCCCGAAACCAGCAGCGGTAAGGCCTGAAATGGTTTTGCTGATGATCTAAGGAACGTAACGTTTTCGGGAGCTCCCAGGTATCTGACAATTCGGCCGTTAGGTTCGACGGCGACGATGTGTCCCCGGTGGCGAGATTCAGTAAGACCTCCGCGGCGAACTTCAACGAGTGCTTCCGCGAAAGGGATCTGATTATTGGCAGACTGTTGAGCTGACATGCTTGATGAAGGTGGATGTTAGCAGAGGTTCGGCGTCAGGGGTTAGACTTTGGAGTGCGACGATCCGGCGTTCGCTTTGTTATATGAGATTCGTGGTGAGTTGGCTTCCCCAAGTCGTCTCCCCGCGGTTTGCAGAAAGAGTCAGCAACAGGGGAGCATTTTGGTATAACAAGGCGACGCCGGACCGTCGCACTCCAAAGACTCCTGAGCCTCGCTTTCCCAAACAAAAAAGGCAGCAGGTATAAAAACCTTCTGCCTCGGCTCTGTTTGTATTTTGTTTTAACTTATTTCTTCGCTGAGTGGGACGCACGTCTCTTACCGCCTAAACTCAATACGGTAAGCTTAACTTTGCGTTTCCCAAATCGCATTGCCTCTCGACTGCTGGCTGTCCAGATATCGATTCGGCGTCCCCGGACCATTCCTCCGGTATCAGCTACTAAATATTCTCCACTCCAGTCGCCGGCCTCAAGTTTGACGCGAGATCCCAACGGTAACACTCGAGGATCCGCGGCGATGATGCCCTTGCTAACTGGTTTTCCGCTGGCCGTTCGACCTTTTAAGCTGTACGCAGTGGCCAAATACAACGTGGGCGGAACCTCAATTTCGTCCCTCTCAATTGCAGGCTTTATGTTGCTGGCCAGAGCCTCTTCTGAAGGTGCTTCAGATGACGCTGCCACAGTCACTTTCGGACTGACCTGGATCTCCTTTTGATTTTGTGGAATTTGAGGAGGAAGCGTTTCCGCGGAAAGCTTATATGCGGAAGGGATTAAAGAGCCACTTAGAAGTGCAATACCCAGGAACGCACTTCCACTAAAGATAGATTTAAATTTCAATTCGGGTCTCCTGTCCGATGTTTTGGTTTACCCTTCAGCGTCCTGCGCGAGTCCGTTCTTTCCTATGACTCGTCCCCTGGCTCTAGGAGTCACTGCGACGTCAGCCGAGGTTGGGGGCTTGCATCCTTGATGCGGTGCGCTGAAAAGTTTCTAAGTACTGTAAATGACGAAAGCGAGCATAATGCCCGCTTTTTCATATTGGAGGCTAGCACAGGGTTTCAAGGGGAGTCTAGGCTCCGGGCACCAATTCTGTGAGGGATTTGACACTCTTTGGACGTAATTGGTGAAATACCGTAACTTATCCAGCCCTAAATTTTTCACTTTAGCCTGCCCAATCCCCCCAAGGAGGGTCTCCAGGTGACCGTTGAAAAAGTTCAAAGTTACCTTCGGACGTCTCTGCAGGCTAAAGAGAATGTGTGAAAACTCTAACTGTAGAATTACTCTGGAAGTGGGTGTGGCAGCCGTCGCTTTGACTCACCGGGCCGTACCGATGGTCTAGAGATTCAGGAAATTTTGGACGATCTGTTCGCCTTCGGGATGAGATTCGTCGAACAGTTCGGGGTGAAATTGGACCCCAAAAAGGCGCCGGCCTTTCTGCTGCATAGCCTGAATTTTGCAATTCTCATTGGAAGCAGTGGCTCGAAAGCCTTCTGGTAACTCCTTAACTTCATCGCAGTGGTTGTGCCAAACCGTCAGAGTCGAGGGCAATCCTTTGAATAAACCTTCACCCGTGTTCTCGATTGGAAGGAAGCCTCGTTCGCGTTTAGCACCGTCATACCCCTCGCCAGGCTCCACTCGCCCCATCAGTCCGACTTCAGCACCGTACGCCAGCGCTATTTGTTGATGACCGCCACACACCCCCAGTATTGGCTGGCTGGCTTGTTTAATTACGGAGAATACGCCGCTGAGATGCTCAGGTGTGTACATGTGCCAGGGATGGCTCTGTCCGCTGAGGATGATGTGAGATGGGCGAAGGCTGCGGACCCGCTCAAGCGAGACGTTTCGCAATGGCTCTATCAGAATCTCGAGCCCCGGTAACAACCTTCCGAGAACTGCCCGCAGTTCTCTTGGGCTAGCCCCCTGTCCGTCAATTGTATTGTCGACGAGATAAACCAGCACGTTATTTCAGGCAATAAAGATTGCCGTTAAAAGCTCCAATATAAATTCGCCCGCCGAGTATTGCGGGTGTCGCGTTGATATTATCACCTATCTTCAATTCCGAGATTGGCTCACCATTATTGGCCGAGATGACATGCATAAAGCCGGCTTTATCGCCGAAGACAAGACGGTCATCAACCAGCGGAGCCGTGCCCCAAATTGGTCCCTTCGCCCGGTAGCGCCAGACGACCTCTCCTTTATCAGCACTGAGGCAATAGAGGTAGGTGTTGCTCGATCCAATATAGACGCGATTATTTGCAACTATTGGACTCGCCCAGAAGCCGCTGCGATCTTTAGTTGTGCCGCCTTCTGCTTTGAACTTCCATACGGGCTCACCATTAGAGGCCCGGAACGAGTAGACGAGCCCGTTTTCGGCAGCGGTGTAGACAAAGCCATCGGCAAACGCAGGTGTTGAGTCTGAATCGGCGCCGATTGGAGCTTTCCAAATGGTGCTTCCGTCAGCAAGGTTCAAACAATAGAGTTCACCTCGCTCAGTTCCGATAAACGCGCGAGTGTCGTTAACGGAAAAACTACCCTCCATCGACCCGAGTCGTTCAGTCTTATAGACAAGTGATCCGTCAGCCAAATTCAGACAATAAAAGAACCCATCTTCTCCGCCGAAATAAACTCGATCACCAATTACTGCCGAGCCACAATCAACCTCGAAGCCAGTCTTATACTTCCAGATAAGTGTTCCGTTCTTACGATCAACGCAATAAATGTAGTGGTCGAGACCGCTTGCAATGATCCTATCGCCTGCAATAACAGGCGTGGACTTAAGACTGTCTTCAGTCTTGTACGCCCAGACCAGGCTGCCGTCGCGGTTATCTAAACAGTAGAGATTGCCGTCAGCTGAACCAAAGTAGACATGTTTCTCATCGACCGCTGGTTGTCCGGGCCAGCTCGAACCACCCCATGGATCCTTGTGCAGGCGCCCGGTGATGAATTGTGTCTCAAATTTCCAGACGATTTCTAACGGTTTGTCAGAGAGTGGACCCGTGCCAAAGTTGTTGCGTGAAGGACTGCCGAGCCACATCGGAATAGTAGCCGGAGGCTTCGGCGGTAGCGGAGGTTTAGCTTCGGTTTCTTTTACAATTTTGCCGCCACAACCTGGAAAAAGACACAGTAGGAGCGGCAGAAGTAAGGAAATTGCGTATTTGCGCGACGAGACAAAGAGCATGTCCGTCATCCGGGGGACGTTCATCGGGGGACCTACGTTTTCAAATGTTCAGACGAGAGCGATGTCGAATCAAACTCAACCTAACCATTCGCCTTTATAGACTACTTCAGCACTTGCGGTGATCACAACTTCATCATCTTCTCTCCACAATATGTTTGCCGTGCCACCAGGCATCGTGACGCGAACCTCTCTATCGGTTTTCCTATTAATCATTGACGCCACGGCCCCCGCGCAGGAGCAGGTTCCGGATGCCGAAGTTTCGCCGACTCCCCGTTCCCAGATGCGCATTTCGAGGGCATTCCGGCTCAGAACCTGAACGAAAACGACATTAGTTCTGTCCGGAAATTGCGGGTCGTTTTCAATGGCTTTTCCTATAGCCCGCCAATCCAATTCATCGAAGTCATCAAGGAAAATGCAGCAGTTAGGATTACCCATTTGCAAAGCGGTTACCTCGACCGTTTGATGGCCAACGACCAGCGGATAACCCATCACCTTTGTAAGCGAACCTTTCACAATCATTGGGATCGAGACCGGATCGAATTTTGGCTGACCTAACTCTGATTCAAAAAGATACTTGCCGGGTCCGGGCTGAGCGCGAAGAAAATAAGTCTTCAAACCAGTACGCGTAGTCAGTCTGAGTTTTGGTTCACTCCAACTACCCGTGTAGTAAAGATAGGCGACGGCGCAACGAGTGCCGTTGCCAGAAAGTCCAGCCTCGCTTCCATCCGGATTAAAAATTCGACACCGAAAGTCGGCATCTTCATTCTCGAGCTTTTTAATAACGGCGATGCCGTCGCCACCAGCGCCGTAGTGTCGATTGCAGATACGTTTGGCAAAGTCGCCCAGGTCCTTAACTTCGTTTAGCGATGACTCTTCGATTACGAGGTAGTCATTTCCAAGGCCATGGAATTTCGTGAATTGTGGATTCATTGTCAGTTAAGCCGGACCCTCTCCAAACAGTCTCTTCAAGCGACCTGTCAAAACCGGTTCGATGTTCAGGAGTCTCTCGTAAACGGTTAGTTGTCCGCGATGGTACATTTCATGGCCCACCGCGAAGGTAAGGAAGTCGTTTTTGGAGGTTGGTCTTCCGTCGAACCTGTGCATACCCAGGTCCAACTTATTGCAATACCCGCTAATCGTTGACTCGGCTGCTGCCATACTTTTATTTAGCAATTCAAGCAGAGCTTCTTTGTCAGTTATTTCCCTTACGCCGGGTGAATATTCCTGGTTGAGCTCGGCGAACGAGCGTCGCTTCAAGTTAGTGTCGTCGCGACAGGTCTCGCCCACGAGAAACTGCTGCGATTCAACTATGTGTTGCAACAGTTCTGCGATGCTCCGTGTGTCAGAAGTGGCGCGAAATGAGAACTGGTCCGCCGGAATCATTTCAACTTCGCTAATCAAACCCTTTCTAACTTCTTTCCAAAGAGTGGTGATTGTTTCGGCAGGCATGTATCTAACTCCTTTCCGATTGACAAAGAATTAAAGATTAATGATCTGGATAAGGTTATGATGATCGTCCGTCGAATGAAGCAAGCAGCAGAGCAATCGGATCTATGCAGACCGTCCGTGGTTCAACATCGGACGGATAATTATTGACCATGATTGAGAATGCCAGGCGCTCGCCGGCGACAGTTGTGACGTAGCCAGCCAGGCTTGCGGCGGAGCTGAGCGAGCCCGTTTTTGCACGCAGGTTGTTTTGAGCGGCGGTATTCTTGAGCCGATTTTTAAGGGTGCCGTCAACACCGGCTATAGGCAAGGCATCGCGAAACACACTCGCATAACGATGGCGATTCATAAAGCTCAATAGTTCGACAGACGCCTCGGCGGTAATCATGTCGTTTCGAGATAATCCTGAGCCGTCGCTGAGAACTAAAGACTCAGGACGAATTCCCACCGCCTTGAGAAAACCTTTTACGGCCTCGAGCCCCAGGTCTTCCGAGGTTTGAGGATCTTGCGGTGGATTCTCCGGCGGCACTATTTTCCCGAGCGTTCTCAGGATCAATTCAGTATATAGATTCTGACTGGGCTTGAGCGTCTGAGCGGCAATCACACTCAACGGAGGTGATTGCAAGGCTGTGATTTCAACCTGTGAAGCGGATAGCGTGTTGGGAACTGCAGCGGCCAAGAGGTTTTCAGTTGGACCAGAGGCTCGCGATTTACCGGTTACCACGACTCCCTTTTGGTTCAGAGCCGCGCGAAGCAAATAGACAAACAGGAGTCCTGGGTGAGAGATACCAATGCCTCCGGTGTACCCTCGATCGTCCAGAGCAATTGTCCCGCTGATTGTGATTTTATTTTCAGCAAGCCCTCGATGGACAGCGATCATCCGTCGAGTTCCTCGCCCTGCCGTGGTCACTTCGTTAACAATAGTAAGGAGAGGATCTGGTGGACCAGTAGTGATGTTGGCCCGTGAACCGATCGTGGGTCCCGGCTTCACAAAGAGATCAAGCGCATTGTCGTTGATTGTTAAAGGCGTTACTTCAGCACCGTAATACCAGGTTAAGTCTTCCCATTCCCAACCGGACCCGTACTTTGGTCCAACGAAATACGTTTCATCGCCGACCAGATCGCCTTCGACTCGCTTTACACCGGCAGCGACAATTCGATTTGCCAGTTCATCGATGCCCTTCATGTAGTCGCCGTTGTTGAATCGGGCGGCGATGGATGGATCCCCTCGTCCGAATATTGTTAAGTCACCTTTGACAGTGCCGTCAGCGCCTGGTTTGGACCGTGCATAAACAGAAGTCGTGAAGCGAAAATCCGGACTTAACCGATCGAGTGCAGTTGCAACAGTGTAAATCTTCATGTTCGATGCAGGTCTGAGGAGTTTTTGAGCGTTTTCCTCAAAAAGCACTCTGCCGCTGTCGAGAGAAGTTACTTTGACTCCCACCATTGCCGACGATAACTCTGGTTTACGCAATACCTCGGAAATGCGGGCCTGTAACTCGCCAATAGACCTCGTTGTCGCGTTGGTCCTGGGTGCTGGGGTCGGAGCAGGAGGCTCGATTGGTTGCGGGGGACCGAGCGGAACTGGTGTGGGCGAAGCGGCTGGTGAGGGATCAACTGTGGGCGCCGGAACAGGTAAAGTTTGAGACGTTGGTTTCGCGTCAGCTCGCCGTGCTCGTTGACCCGCTTTGATCAGTGACCCAGGATTTAGAGTCGTTATGGTGAGGGTAATAAGTAGGAGAAGACTTGTTGCCGGTGAACCTTTTGTACTCTTCATTGGTTGATTCGAATTCAGGTTTCAGTTGAAAGCAATTACAGACAACAGCTCAGATCAATTACCAGCGGACCTTCGTTCGCCGACGGGACGTAATTTTCCCATCAGTTCGCTGAATCGGGGATCATCGCGAAGTTTGGCCCAACTGGGATCGTTCTCAAAGCATCCTCGGTTTTCGTTTCCAAGAGCAATTGACCGTGCGAGCCACGCAAAAGCCTGATCGCGCATTTCTTCGAGGGCGTAGACCGTCGCTATCGAGTAAGAGATGTCAGCATCAACTTCCCCGTTGCGTATCACGTGCTCGTTGATTTGTGCAAGGGCTTCTTCATGTTTTCCCTGCGCGCTCAAAAACATTGCAAGGAATGGCCGGATGCCATGCATGTTCGGATGCTCGTCGACAATATCAGCCATTAGTGAAGCGGCCTCATCGGTCTTACCGGTGTAATACAATCCCAGGGCGCGAAACGTGCCGACCAACGGATTGTCCGGATCACCCGCGTTATCGAGCTGGCGAAACGTCTCATCAAAATTTCCCAGGTACATATAAACAAGGGCCCGACCATAACTCGCGACGACGTGTGCCGCAGGATCCAGCCGTACCAACCGGTCGTAGCTTCGTAGGGCTCTGCCATATTCTCCATCGAGCCGATGAAGCATGGCTTTTACAAAGTGGACCACGCCTTCGTTAGGCGCTTCACGTCTGGCGCGACTAACTTCCTCGCGCGCCTTCTGCTTTTGACCGCGCCATAAATAAACGAACACCATCAGCATTCGCGCTTCAAAGATGTTGCCATCGATGGATAAAGCCTTAGTGAAGGCAGCCTCCGCTTTTTCGTAGTCTTCCGCACCGCCGAATCCCTTCAAGACTCGATTGACATAGGCCGCGCCCAGACCGTCATGGGCCAACGCAAAGTTCGGATCGATATCGATTGCAGCCTGGAAGTGTTGTATCGCGGCATCGCAATCTTCCGGTGCGATACTGCTGAATATGAAACGCGCAAAAAGGTCCCGCCCGCGCAAGTATTGTTCGTAAGCTTCAGCGCTATTCGTGGCTGACTTGGTGATTCCAACTTTCTCGGCCGGGCTCAACTCAAGCCTAAGTCCTTCGACGATTCTTTGTACGATAGTGTCTTGTAGAGCGATGATGTCCGATGTTCCCGTGTCAATGCGGTCGCTCCAAATGATGTCTCCTGTTGAGACGTCGAGCAGCTGGGCTGTTACCCGAAAATTGTCACCTCCGTGAATGAAGCCGGCCGTTAGTACCGCACCGACTTTTAGATCCTGGCCCACTTGACGCGGATCGATGAGCTGTCCTTGATATTTAGCAATCACCGAAGATGGTCTAACTACCAGCGAGCGGACACGCGCCAACTCGGTGATTGCCGCGTCAGCCAGTGAGAACTCGTAAAAAGACTTCGTGGGGTCATTTGCAAGATTTCTGAAGGGCAAGATCGCAAGGCTCTTCTTGTCTTGATCGGCCACTGTCGTCAGCGGCGTTTCATCAAGACCCTGACGTGTTTGACCGGTCACATTTGGCGAGGTCGTTGGCATTTCGCTTCGCGTAATCGATTTCAGCCATCGCATTGCTCGCGAAACAGGATTGGCCCCTCCAAGATGTCGCGGCGGCTCAGGCGCAACGCTCTGCAAGTGAGTCGCACCCGAATCGATTTCCTGCAGGACCAGTCGTAACTCGTCCCTCATATTCTCCATGTGTTGAAATCGATCTTTAGGATCTTTTGCGAGAGCATGATCGACAACTTTCTGTAACCGAGCGGGGATTTGGCTCGCGCGCATCTCTTCTATCGGAGGCGCTGCGTCATAGAGGACAGCATGACGGACGTCGATGGTTGTTTTTCCCCGGAAGGGCCACGTTCCCGTCAGCATTTCGTACAAAAGGACTCCGAGTGAAAAAATGTCGGCTCGCCGGTCAACACGATCGCCGCGTGCTTGTTCTGGAGCAGCGTAGGTGGCCGTGCCATAGGGAACGCCGACCTCAGTTAATTCGGTGTGGTGAATGCCAGTTGTTGCTGCCTGCTCGTCATCTAAAAGTTTTGCCAGCCCAAAATCCAGCACCTTAACTTGTCCTGCTGGAGTGACCATCACATTTCCCGACTTTATGTCTCGATGGATAATTCCACGACTATGGGCCACCGCCAGAGCTTCAGCTACCTGGAGGCCGATCAAGACGGCGGTCTTCAACTCAAGAGGACGACCGGCCACCAACTGCCTGACATTTTTACCTTCAACATGCTGCATTGCGATGAAGTGGACCCCATCAACTTCATCGAGATCGAAGATGGTACAAATATTTGGGTGGTCCAATGCCGAGGCGAGGCGGGCCTCACGTTCAAAACGCTTCAAGTTAGCTTCTTTCGCAGTGAGCTCTGGAGGGAGTACCTTGATTACGACTGATCGGCCCAGCTTGGAGTCGGTCGCCCGATACACAGCGCCCTGTCCGCCCGCCCCGAGTTTCTCCGTGATGTGGTAGTTGCGGAGAGTTTTTCCAATCATGTTAGTTCAACTTGTCGTGGACCTCGCATCCTGCGTGTCCGTTGCCGTGAGGTCAAATGAGTGGGCCAACGATGTTCGTGAGCTTACGTAGTCGCCCAGTCGATCGCAAATCGAATGAAATCCGCAAGTCCGTATAATTACTGATCACGCATTTTCAAACGTCTCCAGTAATTCGGCTGCTGTGGCCGTGGCGGTTCCAACTTTGCCAACAACTATACCGGCGGCATGGTTCGCGAATGTTGCGGCCTCGAGCATGGAAGCTCCGGCCGCGAGTGCTCCTGCCAGTGCTGCGATTACTGTGTCGCCGGCGCCGGTCACATCATATACCTCTCTGGCGGCGGTTTTAACATAGACTGGGCTCCGATCCTTGCCCAGCAGCATCATCCCGCGATCTCCTCTTGTTATTAAGACAGAATCGCAGCCTAAACGTTCCTGGATTATTTCGGCGGCTATTTTGAGTCCCTGGTCTGTGTCCTCTTCGGTGTTACTCATCTTCAGAGCTTCATGATGATTCGGGGTTATCAAGGTTGCGGGACGATACGAGTCGAAGTTTCGCAATTTCGGATCAATCAGAACCGGAATTCGTCCGTAAGCCAGTGGGAGAACTTCACTGAGGATTCGAGGGGTCACAACTCCCTTGTCATAGTCTGACACGACAAAAGCATGAGCTTCGTTTAATGAAACTTTCAATCGTTCAATAATCCGGTTCTCAATTTCCGGCCCGACCAGTTTACGTGACTCTCGATCTGCACGTACGACGAGTTGACTGTGCGCGACAATGCGAGTCTTTGTAGTCGAAGGACGTGTTTTGTCCGTAATCAGGTTCTCAATCGCAACAGAACCTAACGAAGCAAGATCAGAACGCAAATAGTCAGCGGCCGCGTCATCACCTACTACACCGACAACCGAACCAACGGCGCCAAGAGCTGAAAGATTCGCCAGTACATTCGCCGCCCCGCCGAGATGACGCGACTCTTTTCTTACATCGACAACCGGAACAGGTGCTTCTGGAGAAATTCGAGTTACATCTCCCCAGACGAATTCGTCCAGCATCACATCGCCGAGGACGGTGATGTTAAGCAACTTTAGATCTTTCAGTATCTGTGCAGCGCGTTGTCTCTTCATGTGGACCGTTCGATTGGACCATCAGATTGCATCCGTCGAGGCTCTAAGTTAGAACTATTTATTACGCGATCGATTGCGGCTTCCACCTGGTTAACTGGCACACGCAGGATACATTCCGGCACAGGGAATTTTTCGCAAAAGTAGCCGTGGCAAGGTTGGCAAGGAAGCTCTTCATAAACAATTTCCGCCGGCGCGTGATTCCATGGTCGCCAATGTGCGATGTTTGATGAGCCAAAGATTACCACTGCAGGTGCACCAACGGCTGCAGCGATGTGCGCAATGCCGCTGTCATTTCCGACGAACAGTTTTGAACGCGCGGCAAGCGCGGTAATCTCCGGGAGCTTCAGATCGTCGTAGGTTATAAGCACAGACTTGGTTTTGTTGGTGAGTTCCTGGAGAATTTCTCGTTCGGATGGAGCAACTACCGCCACACAATTGAAGCCCTTCCCACTCAAATAATCCACTACTTCAGCGAAGTTCTCGGTCTTCCATTGTTTGGTAGCGAAAGCAGCGGCCGGATGAATTAAGGCGATCGGTCCAGAAAGTTGAGAATTCTTCAGCCGTTGTTCAATATTTGCGGAAGCTTCCCTGGAAACACCAAGTACAGTGCGGGGTCGATCTGTGACTGGAACGCCGGTCCAACCAAGAAGAGCGAGCTGTTGTTCGACAGAGTGTGTTTTTTGCTGACCCCACAATTCCAGAGGCGAGGGTGCCTGGTGATTATGAAGCTGCGCATATTGATATGTTTTGTATCCAACCCGGTGCCGAGCGCCGGAGGCTCGCGTCAAGAACGTTGCGGTGGTGCCTCCGTGCAAGTTATAGGCTACGTCATATCGTCTGCGTCTTAGCTCGCGGGCAATCCTGGTGCGTGATGATATTCCGCGCCTCGGAACTTGAAGCACCTGGTCGATAAGCGGGTGTTCGTCGAGTAGCGGCGCTACCCAGTCTTCAACTAAAACATCGATTCTTGCGTTTGGAACAAATCTCTTAAGAGCTGCTGCCGACGGAGTTGCGAGGACGGTATCACCGATCGACCGTAAGCGAACCAGCAGAATTCGTTGAACCTCGTTCCAGTCCCAACGCGCCGCTCCGAGAGGCTGGGCGGTCTCTTCGTCGTGTGATGACCGGCTAGTCTCTGTTTCAATTGCCCGCAACAGAGGTGACTCCTCTACGATGTGACGCAGGCTATTCATTGGTTATGCTTCGACAGTGGCCTCATCAATCAGCATCACTGGGATATCGTCGCGAATCGGGTACACACGTTTACATTCTACGCACTTTAGCGCGTTACCATCGGGCTTGAGCTCGACTTTGGCCTTACAAGCAGGACAAGCGAGTATTTCTAATAGTTCCTGACTTACTGCCATACGATGACCTTTCTAAGTGGTAAGTTTATCGAAGCTTAACATACGGGAGCGGCGGCTTTGAACTTCGCCTCTTGTGCTTTTGCCCTGATACATCGTTGTTTCGCACAGACCCCATTCAACAAACCACAAACGTCCAGCCCAGCCGTTGGACTCTTTCCTCAGAAGTAACTAATCTCATATCAAGTTATGTCAATCGAATTTGCCCTACAATATGCGTGCCCTTTGCGTGCAACCTATTCCGAAAAACACTTAAGAGAGTGGGGGCGTTTAAGCAGCCTGCACGCGCGTTTAACCACTGGTGATGAAGCCGTACCTACCAGCGAGAAAATTAGCTGGATCGAACGAGCGCGGGATGAAGTGGAAGTACTTCAGGAGGCAACGAAGATTTGTCCCCAGTGTCCGGCAAGTTTGCCGCTTGAAAACGCCGGGGATGGTGAGTCCGTAGGGTGTCTTGGACGAATCAATTATCCGATCGAGGCGCAGTTTGAGAAATTTCTGGCGGATCGAATTCAGTTGTCACTCGATACCTTGGATCGAGAAGACCAACCACGTTTGCTTCGTATTCTGATTGATCCAGAGTCACCGTTCGATGGAGAAGCCTCAAAGGAGTTAAGGCGCGTGGTGACACCTGAGGGCTTGCGCTTTTTTGAGTTAAGAGTTCCGATCGGATTAACTCGGGAAGGTGCGCGAATCACCACGGACCACGTCTTTGATCTACTGGCCGGGTTTCGCTCGGAAGAACAAGACTCAACCAGTTACACGCGCGAATTTCCTTTGGCGGCAGCCGGTGATTACTACGACTTTCTTGATTTGCTATTGCGAAGCGAGTTAACCGTTTCGGAGGTAACAAGGTTGACCGCACGCAGTCGAAACTACGGACAATATTTACGTTTGTTGTCAGCGATAGAAAAAGCCGAAGCTTTCAGTAGTCGAGTGCTCATTGATTGAAGAGATTATCGGTCATTGATCATTTGCCAACGCTCATTTCTCATTTATGATCCGATGTGACTTGATGTTGAGAATGACAAATCGCCAATTAATTCTGACTACTACCCTCTAAAATCAACGCTTATGCCAAAGTACATTGCCTTCCTTCGCGCTATTAACGTGGGCGGACATATTGTAAAGATGGACCAGCTGCGCAAACTGTTTGAAGAGCTGCAATTTGAAAATGTCGAAACATTCATCGCCAGTGGAAATGTCATCTTTGATACCAAGTCGAAAAATATCGCGGCGCTTGAAAAGAAAATCGACCGCCACCTGCACGACTCGCTGGGCTATTCGGTAAGTACCTTTGTGCGGTCCATCGATGAGATTGCCAGGATTTCTGCCTTTAAGCCTTTTTCAGATGAAGACCTGGCGGCGGACGGAAATCAGCTGTATGTGATTTTTATTTCAGAGAAGCCCGAAGCCGCGGCAGTAAGAAAATTAACGTCGATGCATTCTGACGTCGATGAATTTTGTTGCAGCGAACGCGAGGTCTACTGGCTCTATCGACGAAATGCCGGCGAATCGAAGTTCTACGGGCCGCCGCTGGAGAAGGCGATGGGTGTTCAGGCCACAGTGCGAAATGTCAATACAGTAAGAAGACTGGCGAAGAAGTATTGTGGTCGATAAGACCTATTCTTCTTTCTTGAGACCGGTCCAGACCATGCGATGGAACAGCTGGTCCATCTCTTCTGGCTTTTCACGCATTCCTCGATCAATCCACCAGGTCAATAAAGAGAGCAGCGCTCCCGCATGAGCAAAGGCGATTGCCGGACGATCTGCCACGGGCACTTGCCGGCCACGAGGTATTTCGGCAATCCGCCGTTCAATCCCCCGGGCAAACTGCCCACGCGCTAATTCCCAGTTGTCCTGGACTTTTCCTGCGGTACTCAATGCTCTCACAAAGGCACCCATTTGACTGACATGGTGAAAAAATTCTTTGACTGGGAAAACTCGGTCACTCTGGTCGTTGTGTTCTGACAGCGCGTTGGAGATCATCTCAAAAAACTCCTCGGCATCGGTCATCAAAAGGTCATCCTTGTCACTATAATGTGTGTAAAAGGTCGCTCGACTGACATGGGCACGATCAAGCACGTCCTGAACGGTGATTGAATCAAACGGCTTTTCCTCCATGAGCGTCACGAGCGCTTCACCTAACGCGACTTTGGTGCGCCTGACGCGCGCGTCAACCCTGGGAGCGGACGAACGTAAGTGGAGGTGTTTGAAGTCTTCTTTATCAGGCATAACATTGATCCTTTTGTTAATTACACACGCGCCAAGGTAGACGGCACAATTGACGACAACCTTATGAAAAAACAAGCTGCAACGACAACGCCTCTATCGGTCGCCTTGCCACAAAAAGCGACATGCCAACAGCACAGTACCGCGAGCAACGCGACAGGATGGCACACTAAAGAAGACGATTGTCAGAATGGAGGCCCAGAGCCAAGGCTGCCACCCGGTCGCTTCGACGGTAGTGTACTCATCGCCAGACCCTCAGCAAGATTAGGGTTTTTGTGCAAAGCCCTTTCGTTCTCATTATTACTCACGGCCGTCACTTTTAGTCTGCAAACTTCTGCTTTTCTTAATCCTTTCACGGTTGTCGCTCAAACTACCGTTGCGAAAACCTCGTTGCAGTCGGTTACTGTTCCTTTCGAACTTGTGAACAAGCACATGGTGCTTAAAGTTAAGGTTAACAATTCCAGGCCACTCTCATTTGTCCTGGACACGGGAGATCAGTTTGCAATTATCGATTTGGAGCTGGCGAAGACGATCGGACTCTCCTTAGGAGCACAAGTCAAAGTTGGTGGTGCCGGCGCCGCAACGCAGTCCGGCGCATTTGTCAAAGATGCATCCTTCACGATTCCACAGCTGCCCGGGTTTTCGCAACGGGTAACGATGGCGCTCCCCATTCGAACGCTCGCCCCCAGGCTGGGCCAGGATTTCGATGGAATAATCGGCAGCGAATTTATCGAACAGTTTGTAGTGGAAATTGACTACATAAACCATGAGTTGAAGCTCCACAAGAAGGACAGGTTCTCTTACGATGGACCAGGCGACATCGTGCCAATTCAATTGCGCCACGGACATCCGATTGTTGATGCAACTGTGACACCAGCCGGAACGACACCTCTCAAAGGCAAATTCGTGCTCGACTTAGGCGCGGGTCTTGCGCTTGCGCTTTACAGTCCATTTGTAACCAGCCAGCAACTCTTGAAGTCTGATATAAAGACGATCAAATCGCTTGGCGGAGCCGGCGCAGGTGGAGAAACCGTTGGTGAAATTGGCCGGGTCCTCGAGTTAACTATAGGACGCTTCAAAATCGATCAGCCGATTACACTCTTTTCACAGGACAAAGCCGGCGCGTTTGCCGATGCCGGCCTTAGTGGAAATATCGGCGCCAGGATCGCGAGCAAATTCCGATTGTTCCTTGATTACGACCGGAAGCGAATTATTTTTGAACCCAACAAAAATTTTGACCAGCCTTTCGATCAAGCCCAGTCCGGAATGAGTTTGGTTGCAGAAGGCGCCGACTATCGTATCTTTCGAGTCAGGAGATTGATGGAGAATTCGCCCGCATCTGAAGCCGGAATTCAACAAGATGACATCATCGAGAGTGTTAATGGCGAATCAGCAAAGCAGTTTACCTTGAGTCGACTGAATGAAATGTTCGAAAGACCTGAACGTTACAAGCTAACGATTCGGCGGAATGAGACGATGCTGGAAAGAGTATTAATTCCCAGACGAATGATTTGAGACAGCACTCGCAGTTGAGCACATGTCTAAATTTGTTGAGATAAAACCGTCAGCCATTCACGGTAATGGTGTGTTTGCGTGTCGTCAGTTCGAATCGGGCGAAGTGGTTTTACGATGGGATGTGTCGCGCTTAATAGCCAATGAGTCCTTAAGTTCCCTGTCTCCTGACGAGCGCAAGTACACTCACCCGTTCGATGAAACTAGAACGCTGCTGGTCCAGAGCCCCGAGAGATTCGTCAATCACAGTTGTGATAACAACACGGTCGTAAAAGACTTTTGTGATGTAGCGATCAAGACAATTAGACTCGGTGAAGAAATCACCAGTAACTACGGTGAAGACGGATCAGGATCACAATTTAGTTGTAGTTGCAGGGCTAAGAATTGTCGTCAAGACATCCTGGCGTCCTAACGCTGAAGTTCTCACCGGATATACCAATGATCAAACTTTTCCAAAAACTGGTGCTGTTCCTCCCGGTCCTAATCGCGATCTTTCTCGCCGTACCGGCTTCGAGCGCACAGCCACAAGCAAGGAGAATGTTCCCGACCACGTACGATGACGGTAAATCCTGTCCCGGCAACTACGACGCACATGTAGTTTTTCGTCCTTCAGTGAATGGGACTCGGAACGCTTTTGATCCGGCCAGTACAAGAGAGTCGCCGCGAAAATGCGTGAAAGATCAATTCTGCAGAATATGTTTCTCAGAACAGGCTGATAGCTGCATGTTAGCGAGGTATCGCGGGG
>DASROI010000067.1:0-14337 GCA_035646955.1 Pyrinomonadaceae bacterium | reverse complement strand
GTGCAATGCTAGCACGTAATTGACGATCAATTGTCATTTGAAATTTGATAATGGTGGAAAAGGCTTTTTTGATGATAGAACAAGATTACTTCGACACTGGTTTACACATCTCAGGACGCGACCGGTACTGTACTGGTGCCTAATGTCATCATCCGTCTTTTTGCAAGACGCATAAATCCTTTTGAACGGCGATTGTCAGCATTATGTATAATCAGATAACACAACCGATGACACTAAAACGAAGAGTGATAAGAGCTGGTGGTTGGCGATTGGCAAAACGTCTGATTAAACCGATACCGGTTGTCGGTACGGTGCTGGCAGTCGGACTGGCTGGCTACGAGATTAAGCGCAAAGGTTTTATCCCTGGAGCCATCCATGTTGGCCTTGATGCAACCCCAATTGTCGGTACCGCCAAAGGTGTCCTTGAAATTTTTACGGGGGATCTGATCCCGGATAAAAAAACGCCGGCGCCTCGCAATCCAACCCCGGTTAAGAGCTAACTTTCCTCAGCGTTTATTTTGGGCCGCTCAGTAAACGGTCTGACACGTTCGTACTCACTTGCCATTTTGAGTAACGTCGGTTCCGACCAATATGGACCAAGAAGTTGGAAACCGATTGGCAAACGACCGGAAGAAAGTCCGCACGGAACGCTCAGCCCCGGTATGCCGGCAAGATTTGCTGTCACGGTATAGATGTCATTCAAATACATCGCCAATGGATCATCGACCTTTTCTCCCAGCGCGAAGGCTGGAGTCGGAGCAGTGGGTGTAATGATCGCGTCACATTGTTTGAACGCTGTGGTGAAGTCGTTCTTGATCAACGTCCGGACCTGTTGGGCTTTCCGGTAGTAGGCATCGTAATAGCCTGCAGAAAGAACATAAGTGCCGAGCATGATTCTTCGTTTCACTTCAGGACCAAACCCCTCTTCACGAGTCTTTCTATACATCTGACGGAGTTCAGCTGCATCCTCAGCGCGGAATCCGTACCGTACTCCATCGAAGCGGGCAAGGTTTGAAGAGGCTTCAGCGGTCGCGATTATGTAATAGACAGCGATCGCATAACTGGCATGAGCTAATTCGACCTCGACAATTTCTACTCCCAGTTCTTTATAGACTTCAACGACCTCCTTCACGGCTGCAGCAACTTCAGAGTCCAAACCTTTACCAAAAAGCGCGGAGGGAAAACCAATTCGAGCGCCTTTCAGATCTCCACTGAGTGCTTTCTTGTAATCAGGTACAGGTACATCAGCCGTAGTTGCGTCATGAGGATCCCGGCCTGCAATCACGCTGAGCACCTGTGCAACATCTTCAGCCTTGCGAGCGAATATACCCACCTGGTCCAGAGATGAGGCGAAAGCAACAAGGCCATAACGTGAGTTGCGACCATATGTTGGTTTCAGACCAAGCACGCCACACAACGATGCTGGTTGCCGAACACTTCCACCCGTATCAGAGCCCAATGCAACGGGCACGATTCCGGAAGCGACTGCTGCAGCAGATCCCCCTGACGAACCACCGGGCACTTTGCTTGTGTCCCAGGGATTTCGTACTGGACCAAATGCAGAATTCTCGTTCGAAGAACCCATGGCAAATTCATCACAGTTGGTTTTGCCGATGATCACGGCCCCGGCGTTATAAAGCCGCTCAATTACAGTCGCGTTGTACGGCGGGTGATAAGCGCCCAGGATCTTTGAGCCGCAGGAGGTTTGCAATCCCTTGACGCAGATATTGTCTTTGATTGCGACTGGCAATCCGGAGAGTGAACCTCTCGTGCTGCCCTCCAATTCGTCAGCACGTCGCAGTGCCCCTTCGCGATCGATCTGAAGAAAAGCATTCAGCGTATCGTTCAGTTTTTCAGCGGCGTTAAGAGAAAACTCGACTGGTTCACGAAACATATGTAGTTTGAGTTTAAGTAAGTACTTTGGGAACTCTGAAATGTCCTTCGGCAGCAGCCGGAGCTTCGGCAAGAGCCGTTCGTTGTCCAAGGCAAGCCTGGACCTCATCGGCACGGGACGAATCAGTCTTTTCACCATCAGGCGTTAACCCGCCAAGAGCGGGTTCCACGCCGTGGGTATCGAGTGCATTCAATTGCTCAACATAGCTGACGATCTCAGTTATTTGAGGCACAAAGACTTTGAGTTCATCGTCCGGCAATTCCAGGTGGGCCAGTTGGGCCACCTTGGCAATGTCATTCTCACTTATCGGCATGAATCACTTTTTCTCCTGGCGCTTGATCGAGGTGACAGCAGTTCTAAGAAACTTTCGTCTCAGTTCCTTATCATGAATAGAATTAGCGGCGGCCAGTAGTTCCAGTGGAAGATCAGCTTCTTTTATCTCCTCCGGAACTGCAGTGGTCTGCCTGTTAGTTTTCAATAGCAAGGGATCAATTTCAAATTGGATATTTTTAACAATTGCCTTGCCCAACAGAGTGTTGGTCCTAAAGATCAACTGCGACACCATTGACCTCAATTGTTTCTGCCACAACACATCCGCAACTGCGATCACAAGTGTGCCGTCGTCATTCAACTGGCGAGGCACCGCGTGACTCTTCAAACCTTCGCCGGCACAGTGCGTGAAAGCCGCAAAGGCCGCAGCCTGCGAAACCTCTGGGGAACCACCGCTCGCAGCCACAACAGCGGGTAAGCTTTTAAGCAAATTATCCATTTGACGAGTCCTTCCGCATCTGCGATCTTCGACTGACTCGAACTCGAGGATAAATAGTTCAGCGCTTTAGCAGTGTAGCGAAGAATCCAGAGCACAACAAACGGGAGCTAAATTGATCGGACGATTAGACTTAGAAAAAGTCATGCTGGCCTCCGGAAGTCCGCGCCGGCGCGAGATTATGACAGCAGTAGGCTGGCCCTTCGAAGTACGGACTCCGGACGTGGACGAGTCGGTTAGACCAGGCGAGGATCCCGTCGACTATGTGCAACGTTTAGCTCAGGAAAAAGCCCTTGCGGTGACTGAGCAAATTGAGACTGGTCTTGTCTTGGCCGCCGACACCACAGTCGTTATCGAGCGTGAGATTCTTGGCAAACCGGAAGACGATGAAGATGCGAAACGGATGCTTCGCCTTCTGAGTGGAAAGTGGCATGAAGTCCTTACCGGCGTCAGTCTAGTGCGAGTCAATGGTCCAACAGTGACCAGTTTTGAAAGGACGCGCGTCCGGTTTGCTGCGATGACTGAAGAGGAGATTGATTGGTATGTGTCGCTGGGAGAACCATTAGGTAAGGCGGGCGCTTATGGCATTCAAGGACCGGCAGCACTTTTCATCGAGGAGATCGAAGGCGATTACCTCAACATCGTCGGTTTGCCCGTCAGGTTAGTCTACGAGCTTTGGCAGAAGTTGTCCGAATAGGTGGAGTCTTCTCTAAGAAAAGACAAATCATATCTCATTCACCCCAAGCTTTAGCCTGGGGCACAGTTGAGGTTTCACCACAGTCTCTTCAGCCGATGGTATTTGGTTCTTTACGCAACCGCGCCAAATTGCTGCCTGTTAATTCGGTTAGACCATGACCGTTCCACCGTCAATATTAATGGCCTGACCGTTAATGCCGCGACCGTCATCCGAAGCAAGCAGCAAGGCCAGAGACGCCACCTCATCAACAGTCACAAAACGATTCTGGGGATTCATCTTTCTGAGTGACTCGAGCGCCTCTTCTGCGGAACGACCAGTTCTCGAAGTTATGCGATCAATCCCGCGAGATACCATTTCAGTTTCGACGTACCCAGGGCAGATGGCATTGATAGTCACGCCAGTGTTAGCAAGCTCAAGCGCTACTGAGCGGGTTAACCCGAGAACGCCGTGCTTTGAAGCTGAATAAGCTGTGATGTAGGGTGCCCCGGTTTTCCCCGCGATTGAGGCGATATTAATTACGCGGCCCCATCCCTTTGCAACCATCGAAGAAACGGCGGCGCGAGTACAGAAGAAAGTCCCAGACAGATTGATAGAAAGATGGCGCTCCCATAACTCGTCGGAGGTATTTACAATCGTCGCACTCTCAGCCATACCGGCGTTGTTGATGAGTATGTCCACTTCGCCTTGCACCAGTTCCCGTAGCGTTGCAAACATCTGGTCCACACTCTTCGAGTCCGCAACATCGCAAACGAGCGCCAAGGATTCTCTGCCGGTCAGGTCCTTAATTTCCGCTGCAACGACTTTTACTTGCTCTTCGGTGCGTGAAGCGACAGCCACCCTTGCGCCTTGATTTGCAAAAGCGAGAGCGATAGCGCGTCCAATGCCACGACCGCCGCCCGTAATCAGTGCGACTTTGCCTGTCAGACTGTCAGAAGGTGTTGTCGTCATGGAAGTCACTCCTTGTAGTTCTTTTCTGTGCGATCTTTGTGTTTCCGGTGACTCTGTGGTTAGAAAGAGGGCTCAAGTTTTCACCTGAGCAGACGCAGAAAACGCTGAGATCGCACAGCGCGCTTCGGTACTGACCGGTCTCGCATCGCCGATCTGCCTACTGCCCCTCTGAAATGTCCTCGCCTAAAAACATCGTCAGAAAAACAAGAAGTTGTCGGTTTGTTTCACAGAGAAAACCCTTAACACTTCAGGCCCAACGCCGGTTGCGGGGCTTTGATTTTAGTGTCCTGTAAACTTCGCATCCCGCTTCTCCAAAAACGCGCGAATGCCTTCGTGAGCGTCATCAGATTCGAAACAGCGGAGTTGCGATTCGGTCTCATAACGCAGCATCTCTTCAAGATCAGATGCATCGCTCAGGTAAACAGCATGTTTAGCCGCAGCAAGCGCAACCGGGGCCGAGGCTCGTAAGCGTTGAGCTAATTGAAGAGTTGCAGCTTCGAGCTCCTCTGGTCCAACTACTCGATTGACGATATTCAGTCGCAGCGCCTCGGCCGCATCGATTGATTCACCGAGAAAAAACATTTCACACGCTTTATTAGGAGTGACTAAACGCGGCAGGAAGAATGTTCCGCCCCAATCCGGGTGGAGTCCGACTTTGGCGAATGATTGACTAAAGCTCGCGTCGGTTGAGGCAATGCGAAAATCGCAGGCGAGGGCGAGGTTACATCCTGCCCCTGAAGCAATGCCGTTGACAGCCGCTATCACCGGTTTGGTCATTTGCCGAATCGCGAGAATTACTCGGCGACCAGCTCCCAGGATGCGCGCAAACTCTTCTGAATCATTGCGCTCCATCAGTTCGGCCATGAACGCGACGTCGCCGCCGGCGCAGAATGCCCTACCGGCGCCGGTGATGACTACCACGCGAGCGGAGCGTTCACTTGCTGCATGCTCGAGAGCTTCGGCGAGATCTCGTCGCATATGACCGATGAAGGCGTTGAGTTTTTCAGGACGATTGAGAGTGATCGTCACGATGCCTTCTGATTCTTTGACGTCAATGTGTTCAGCCATTTTGTTCGTTGTCCGTGGTCAGTAGTCCGTGGTCCGAGGTCAATAGTCGCACGATCACTGGTTCGTAATCGGTTGTCACTGACAACTGACAACTGACAACTGACAACTGACCACTGACAACGAAGATTTATTTCCCCTTAAAGTCCGGCTTGCGCTTTGTGACATAGGCGTCGATGCCTTCACGAGCGTCAGCCGATTGAAACAGCTGCTGTTGCATCTCTCGTTCGAGAGCCAAAGCTGATTCGAACGAGATTTCGGCTCCCGTTTGTACACTACGCTTAATTCGGCCAACCGCTAACGAGGCTTTGTTTGGGATCGTGAATTGAGCTGCATAATCAGTGATCTTGGCGAGAAACTCCTCGCCCGAATTGGCTTCGAGGATCTGGTTTAAGATTCCCAATTCCAAACCGCGCTCAAAGTCGAACAACGCACCCGTAATCATTAACTCAATCGCTTTTGACTTACCAACAATCCGGGTTAAGCGTTGCGTGCCTCCAGTGCCAGGGAGAACTCCAAGCGAAACTTCTGGGAGTCCAAGTTTGCCTGCGCCTTTTCGTGCGATACGTAAGTCAGCCGCCATGGCAACCTCTAAACCTCCGCCAACACAATGTCCATTTATCGCAGCGATGACAAGTTTCGGAGTTTGTTCAAGCCGCGAGAGAGTCTCGTTTGCATGCAAACAGAAGTTGTATTTATAGGTTGGAGTGGCATTGGCAAGCATGCGGATGTCGGCACCTGCGCAGAAAAACTTCTCACCAGCACCAGTGATGACAATAACTTGCACGCTCTCGTCCATTCGCAAATCAAGAATGGCTCGATCGAGCTGTTGCATCATTTCATAACTATAAGTATTGGCCGGTGGATCATTAAGTTTTACTTGAGCGATTCCGTTGTCAATATCGACTTGTATCAGCGACCGGTTATTGGCTGCAGCTGCGTGCCCGTCTGTCATTATTTAATCTCCAACTCGAAAGGGTGTAGCTAAACTCATTTCGCTATCTAATACTATCTGAGCCACGCCAGATGCTCAGGTTTTCCTTTTGCCCTGTTGCCGAGTGTGCCGCAAACTGCGGAGAAAAACTTGCAGGCGCAAAACCGCTTAAGAATAGTTGAGTCAAGTTTCCGGCCAGTTCTGGGACGGTCAACTTTCCATGAGGGTCATACCAGTTGTAGATCCAATTCATCATGCCGAATAGCGCGTAAGTCGCCACTGTTAGATCTACGCGTTCGTCCTGCTTTTGTGCCTGGTCCAGCTCGCTCAGGATGTGACGCGCGAGTTTAGTGTATTTGTCTTTCTTACCTGAAACGTGGGCGTGAAGATCACCTCGTAACGATTCGGCTTCGTGGGACAGGACCTTCATTTCCGCCATGTTGGCGGCAAAGAACGAGAGGTGATTTTCAATGAAGAGCCGTAACTTAACAACCGGATCTTCAATCTCTTCCAGTCGCTCATCCAAACGCGCAAGTACTCGGCCAAAGCAGTTGTCCTGAATCAAGAAGAGCAACTCTTCCTTAGAAGAACAGTAGTGATAAAGACCAGCGAGACTGACGTTAGTGGCGCGCGATATATCTCGCATCGAGGTCGAGTGATAACTCTTTTCGGCGAAGATTCCTGCCGCAGTCCGCAGGATGAACTCCAACTTTTGATCATACCGGGAAAAGTCTGTTGTACTCATAACGAATACATCTTGATCTTCGCGAAACTCCGCGTCTCAGTGTCTGCGGTTTAGTCTCATATCCAAAAGCTCTATCTCAAAGCCTCACATACTCAAACTCGAACGGCTTACCTTTTATGCCGGCGGCTGGCGGGGCAATCCAATTGGCAATCTTCCCGGGCTCGGTCACGGACGACATTAAACTCCGAACATACTCGCGATCCTCGAGAGTGGGCAGCCATTCTATCTTTCGTTTCTCAAACTCTTCCTGGGAAATCAGTTTGCCCTCGAGATCAAAATAGTGTCCGGCGTATTCGCCGACGTGCCTATGAAACCTTGGGTTAGGGAGATAGAGTCGCTCGGAGGCACCCTCGTCAGCCAGGACCTTGTTCCAACGGGCCAGGCCTTTTTCACAGTCTTTCACATACTCAGTACGGAGCAGTTCATTCAACGCATTTCTCAGCGGTACTTCTCGTGGTTTCAAATGGCCATCTTCAACCACCATCATCGTGAACATTTCATTAGCGGCAAAATGGTCCTGATACTGGTCTCGCTCCTTGTAACGACCTTTAAGTCCCGCAGCAAAAAAATCAGCGGAGTTGGAACTGATCTCGCCACCAAACAGATCGAGCGAGTAACTAAACCAGAAGTTGATGTACTTCTGAATGATATCCAGAGGAATTCCGCCAAGCTCCCAGACGTCTCCTTGTTTCATCAGTTGAGCAGTGCGCCTGGCAACGCGGCCCAGGCCAGTGTCGCCAACGAACATGTGGTGGGCTTCTTCAGTCAGCATGAACTGGCAGGTTCGGGCCAATGGCTCAAATCCGGACTCAGCAAGGGCAGACAATTGATACTTTCCGTCTCGATCGGTAAACATCGTAAATGCAAAGAAGTTCAACCAGTCATCACAGGGTTGGTTAAAGGCTTCCAGGATTCGAGGCTTATCCGGATTCCCGCTCCTTCGTTCGAGGAGTGCATCAGCTTCGTCGCGCCCATCTCTGCCAAAGTATGCGTGCAGTAGATAGACCATGGCCCACAGGTGGCGACCTTCCTCGACGTTGACCTGGAAAAGATTGCGCATGTCGTAGAGTGACGGACAGGTCTTTCCTAACTGTCGTTGTTGCTCGACGGACGCAGGTTCGGTGTCGCCCTGCGTCACGATGATGCGCCGCAGGGAATTTCTAAACTCGCCCGGAACTTCCTGATAGGCGGGTCGGCCATAGTTATCTCCGAAGCCAACTTTGGCGTCAGGCTGCGGTGGCTCAAGAAAAATACCCCAGCGATATTCAGGCATACGGACGTAGTCAAAATGCGCCCAACCTTCAGACCCGACATCGACGGCCGTGCGCAGCCAAACTTCCTTTTCCTGAAAGCCGTCAGGACCCATTTCACGCCACCAATCAATGTAGTTTGGCAACCATTTCTCGAGGGCGCGCTGCAGTTTTTTATCCTCTGCGAGATTTACGTTATTTGGAATGCGATCGTAAAGGTTCATTGGTGTAGTTTGGGTCTTAGGTCTTTGGTTTTTAATCTTTGAACTTTGAACTTTGTACCTTTGCTCTTGATCGGCCGTGAGCTATCTCAAATACCTACGAACAGAGATCAAAGCACAAAGGCCTAAGACCAAAGATCCAACCGTTATGTCCTCTTATAATCAAACTGCGCCTGGGTCGGTTTCCCGTAATTTGTTAATGCGCCCTTTTCGCCGACAGCGTTGGGGCGTTGAAAGATCCAGTTTTGCCAGGCGGTCAATCGTCCGTAGATTTTGGTGTCCATGGTCTCGGGGCCGGCAAATCTCAACGACGCTTCCATCCCGGTTAGCGCATCCGGTGACAGCGAAGTGCGCTCTTCAATGGCGACCCTGATTTCGTCTTCCCAATCCAGTTCGTCCGGTGCAAATGTGATCAGGCCAAGTTTTTCCGCTTCGTCAGCTTCGAATTGGCCCACACTGTTAAATATCTGCTCAAGCCTTTCAGGATCGGCGAGATATCTCGACTGCAAACGTGTTAGTCCGTTGCTCATTGGCAATGGACCAGCATTTAGTTCCGACACAGCGAGTTTTGTTTCATGATCTTCCGGATCATTCAGCATGTAACTTCGATCGGAGGCGAGTAGCAACTCTAATAAATTACCGGCAAAACAACTCTCAGGCTCTACGATGGCGAAGAAACTCTTAGCAGTGAGATCCATCCGGCGAAGTACGCGTGCCATGTTTAGTAAAATTTCACGTACCAGCCAGTGCTCGTGATTGGCTGCAAGAGTTTGATCCACGGCGAGCACCTGTTCCGCACTACCGACTGTTCGTACGCAAACCAGTCCAATCAATGGTTCATTAACCCGCAAATAGAGCAATGCGTCGTCCAACTCGCGATAAGCTTGCAGCGGCCAGTAGCGGTCGCCAAGTTTTTCGATATCAGCTACCGTCGCCGGCTGATTGTCACCTGGTCCATGAATCGTCAGGTCCGCATATCGTTGTTCGCGATTAAGCTTCACTTTTACATACTCGTAATCACGATCGTTGTCCCCTTGTTCAATCGAGAGCGGATTGAGTTTTATTCCGGTTGTCTTAACACTTCCGTCAGTCACTACTTCGCTTACTCGTCGATCAATTCCCTCCTGGAATTTGCTGGTCGGGAAATACCCATCGATCAGTCCCCAATCTTTTGCCCGTTTACCTTTTAAGCCTTCGGCTAAGGTTGAAAATACGTCAGCGCGATCTCGGCGTACCTTTCGTTTGTCTACGAGACGGGTGAGACCACCGGTCCCAGGCAAGACGCCAAGTAGTGGGACCTCAGGTAGTGACACAGCTGAGTTTCCATCGTCGACCAGATAGATTTCGTCGCAGGCAATTGCTAGTTCATAGCCACCGCCGGAAGCAGTGCCATTCAGAGCAGCAAGGTAGCGGCGGCCTGAATGGCGCGAATCGTCTTCAATTGCGCAACGAGTTTCGTTTGTAAATTTGCAAAAGTTCACCTTGAAGGCGTGCGACGATGTCCCGAGCATATAGATATTGGCGCCGGCGCAGAATATTCGAGGTTTAAGGCTCGTCACCACTACTGCCTGAACTTCCGGGTGCTCAAATCGAAGGCGCTGGACGGCATCAGCCAACTCGATGTCGACGCCTAGATCGTAAGAATTGAGTTTGAGTTTGTAGCCTTCAGCCAGGGTTTCGTCTTCCTGAACATCCATAGAGAGGACGGCAACAGGTCCGTTGAGCTGTAGTTTCCAGTGGTGGTACTGGTCTGGGGAAGTCTGAAAATTGATCATCGATTTTCCTCGAGGCCTCGCGAATCAGTTGGCACGTTCGAACGTTCGTTCGGATAGTAATCTGTTGAGCTGAATTGGTCAAATCCGGCCCTGTTTGGGACTCCATTCGTGCAACAAATGAGAATTTCTTGTTTTCCTGGCAGGACAAATACAACTGGGTATCTGTCGCGGCTTTGAAAAGGCCGGCAAAATCCTAAATTCACCCGACGCTCTGCGTCGATTTCTTTGCGCTTAATCCTTTGTGCTTGGTACTTTGTCACCCTCAGCTGGAGTGACGGACGGGTCTGAAAAGTCTTTAGGCCGGATAACCTAGGATTTTGGTTTACAGAATAGCGGAGAAACTATGCGCCAATCCCCCAGAATCTGCGAGCCTTGTTACACAAACTCTTAATTTGATGAGCATTGGAGGCGATTACTACAGTACCGAGAGCGAAGCGACCGGATGGAACACTCAACGTCATAGCCTGGATTCTGCTATTCGTTCTGTTGAGTGTTCCATCCGGTCGCTTCGCTCTCGGTACTGTACTGTCGAAGTTTTACGTCTTGTGTAAGGGCGGGTCATTACGAAAGCACAAAGTGTAAATGAATTTGCCAAGAACGATAGCTACGATAATCCTTAAAATTAGCGTGCTCTCTACTTATATGATGTCTGTTTCCGCCCAAACACAACGTTTCCCCAAGGAGATCCGAGGCTATAAAGTTGAGCGAGCTGTCGTTGAAGTGAAAAAGACCCCTCAGCAAAAGGATGCAGATCAACTCGGTGAAAAAGACCTGATTAAATTCGGCGACCCGAAACTGGTTAAAGCAACTCCCCTTGGAATAACTCTGGAAAGTCCCGTTGTCGTGTCGCCAGTAACCCAAAATGGCGCCATTGATTTCTTGATGTTTGAGGGAATGGAAGTAAACGGTACATCCGTGAGCATAGACGATTACGCGCAACGGTTCGATTTACCTGACAAACGGCCGCTGACGCTAAAACACCCCTTGAAGATCTACATAAATCTGCCAAGCGCCATCCTGGCCGCGGTCGGCGAATGGACAGACTCAAAAGAAACGTGGCCAATAACGGGGCGTGTATATGTCTTTGGAAGGTTCAGAAAGGCGCTATTTAGTTTTAAAAGATGTGTACCAATCGAACTTAACCTCACCATGCGAAACCCTCTGAGAGAACAATAAAAGCGACTCTCCGGGGCTGCGCGACCGATCCTGAAAGCCGTCGATCCACTCGAACAATTCTTGCCAGAATCCAGGGGGACCCCGGAAAGCCAACCTCGACAACCAGCTTGACAGTCCAGCCTGAGGGCGCGTAGGGTTTTGAGCCCGAACCCTAGAACGGAGGCGAATCTGTTCTGGTGAATGGCGCGGTCTTCAAAACCGTAAGTGAGACCGCGAGAGCGGGCTCAGGTAGGTTCGATTCCTACACGCCTCCGCCAGGCCGGAAGTTGCTGGGCACGGAATACAGTTCTTTTAAAGTTGAAAGTTGCAAGTAACAAGACTCACAAAAGGAAATCCTCACATGATTAGAGATTGGGTCGAACTCAATATGACGCCGGGCGTCGGACCTCGCGCCGCTGCCAAATTACTTGAACGCTTCGGAGACGCTGAAGCGGTGTACGCCGCAACTCGAGCAGAACTCGAACAGATACGTCTCGTTCCGGAAGCAATCGACTCCATCATAGCTCGAAGTCTACAAGGCCCAGCCACGATGGAGATTGCTGCCGTTAAGGCCCTGGGTGGTGACATACTCTTGCTTGACGACGGAGTGTATCCCTCATCCTTACGTGAGATTTATGACCCCCCTATTGTCCTATATGTAAAAGGAGCGTGGGCTGAGTGTTTGGATCGTCCCTGCATTGGAGTTGTAGGATCGCGTAAATGTTCTACCTATGGCCAGAATGCGGCTCTGATGCTTTCACGGGATCTCACGCAACGCGGCGTCACGATAGTCTCTGGCTTCGCTCGTGGAATTGATGCTGCGGCGCATAAAGGCGCACTCGAAGCTGGTGGGCGTACGGTGGCCGTTTTGGGGACTGGTATTGACCAGGTTTATCCTCGCGATCACCGTAAGCTGGCGATCGACATTCTGGATAGTGGCGGAGCTATGGTAACGCAGTTTCCGCTCGGCACTCCGCCGGTGTCGGAAAACTTTCCGTACCGGAACCGCATCATTAGCGGACTGAGTCTCGGAGTACTAGTCGTCGAAGCGGCAGAGAATTCCGGATCTTTGATAACCGCGCGTCTGGCAATGGAACAGAATCGTGAAGTATTTGCCGTTCCCGGCAACATAACTTCAAGAAACTCTTTTGGCACGAATTACCTGATTAAGGGAGCCGGTGCCAAGTTGGTGCAGCAGTGGCAGGATGTTGCCACGGAATTGCCCCCGCAGATTGCTGCCAGCTTGTTGCCGCCACCTTTCAGTGATCGGCCAGGGGAATCGTCGCTGGCAGACAGACTGTCATTCGTCCCGGAGGGACTTTCTAAAACCGAAACTTCGGTTTTCAAACTGTTGAGTCATGACACTCCAGTACACATTGATTCACTGGTCGATATTAGTCGACTGAGAATGCCGGACTTGACGGCTGCGTTATTGTCGTTGGAAATGAGAGAGTTGATTAGAGCATTGCCAGGAAAGTGCTTCGTCAGGAAATTATAAATATCGAGATGCTCAATGGACCAGGCAAAGCACACAGCGCTGGTATGGAGTTAAAAGAGAACTAATGGCAAAGAATTTAGTAATAGTGGAATCGCCGGCTAAGGCGAAAACCATAAATAAATACTTAGGAAAGGACTATCTGGTTAAGGCCTCTATAGGTCATATCAAAGATCTGCCTTCGAAGGGATTAGGAGTCGACGTCGAGCATGACTTCAAGCCTACCTATGAACTGATCCCCGACTCAAAGAAGCGCAATAACAAAAGGATCGTAGCGGAACTCAAGAAAGCCGCTAAAGAAGCAGACGCCGTTTACCTCGCCGCTGACCCGGATCGTGAAGGCGAAGCTATCTGCCAGCATCTCGCTGAAGAGATAGTGCCAAAGAAACCAAAAAAACCGGCGTACCGCGTGATGTTCAATGAGATTACAAAGCGGGCCGTTAACGAAGCATTTGAGCGACCACGACAGATCGATGAGAACCTCGTAGATGCTCAACAAGCGCGCCGCGTTTTGGACCGCTTGGTTGGATACAAGGTGTCGCCTCTTTTGTGCCGCACAATCGGCGGTCGCTTGAGCGCCGGCCGAGTTCAATCAGTTGCCCTGCGAATGGTTGTTGAACGCGAACGCGAAATTGAACAGTTCATTAAAACTGAATACTGGACCATCGCGGCCAACCTCGGGGCAAAGATTCCACCTGCGTTTGATTCCCGGCTCTTCAAAATCGAGGAGCAAACGGTAAAGACAAGTGGTTTTGATCAGGACGTCAAGAAGAACGAAATACTGATCAAAAATGAAGAGAGCGCCGAAAGTATCGTTACCGAGGCGAGAGACCAAAAGTTCGTTGTGACAGAAGTGACGACGAAAGAGCGGAAACGAAACCCGGTTCCACCCTTCATCACTTCGAAACTTCAGCAGGAAGCCTCGCGAAAGTTGGGTTTCGCGGTTAAGAAAACGATGATGTTGGCTCAAAAACTCTACGAGGGAATTGAGCTGGGATCTGAAGGATCCGTCGGTCTGATCACCTACATGCGTACCGACTCGACGCGAGTCTCGGAAACGGCACTTGCGGAAGTGCGCGACTTCATCGGGAGACAATACGGCGATCGTTATTTACCTGAGAAGGCGGTGCATTACCGTTCGAAGAAAGATGCGCAGGACGCTCACGAAGCAATTCGCCCTACCGAAGTCGGGCGAACTCCCGAGTCGCTGGCTCAGTATCTGAATCCTGAAGAGTTAAAACTGTATCGATTGATCTGGCAACGTTTCGTAGCGTCGCAAATGACTGCTGCGATTTTCGATCAGACGACGATCGATATACAGGCAGGCCGCTTCCTGTTTCGCGCGACAGGCTCCGTCCAGAAGTTTGACGGTTTCCTCAAACTCTACCAGGA
>DASROI010000066.1:0-27442 GCA_035646955.1 Pyrinomonadaceae bacterium | reverse complement strand
CGATTGTAGCGGCGTAGCTTGAAATTGACGCCACAGAATCACTCTTAAGCGTTTGCGAGACTACTGCACTAAAAGCCGTAATTATTATTAGCAAGGTTGAGAGGTGACGCATAGGATGTAAGTTTGTCAGTTGTCTGTGGTCCGTAGTCAGTTGTGTGGTGTTTAGAAGTCATTAACTTTCAATCGTCTACGAACTACGAACGACGAACTACGAACTACGAACTACGGACAACGGACAACGGACCACGGACCACTGACCACTGACCACTGACCACTAACCACACACTAACCTTTCTTCTTAACCCCTTCCTTCTTTTGTTCTTCGGCGAAGCGCTTTTGGTCGCGTTCGAGCCAGGCTTCGAGGTCGGCGGCTGCTTTCTCAAGTTCATCACTATTCAGTAGTCCTCGCCGGAGAGCCTCGAAGAATGCCCTGGTCCGAATGTTGTAGGCCAGTTTTTCGTAAGCCTCCTGTTCAGTCCCTTCGGCAACTGCCACGAATAATTTTTCATACAAAGTCGCGAGCCGGCTTTCCACGCCGCGAAGCGATAGACTGCATTTGCGTGCGATGGCCCAATTCGAGAGCCCGAGCGCGAGATAATAAAGTGCCTCAGCTTCGAACTCTGTTAGCAGTGGGCGCTTGAACGAATCTTTAAATGCGGGATCGATCATGTCGGCACCGTCCTCGAGAACGGCGGCGACGAATCTCAAGAATCTGGACTCAGGATTGTTCTTATGGATAAACCCGTAAGCAGGTGGAGGATCTACGGCCTTAACAATCTTGCGAATTTCGTTGATATAGATCTCGTGGGGAAATTGTGTCCAAAAAATGATCCGGGCGCTGGGAAAATCGCGCCAGATTGCTCGCGCTGCTTTCACGCCGGAGAGTTTGGGCATTTGAATATCAAGAATGCAGACGTCTGGCTTCTCACTTAAGGCAAGCTTTACCGTCTCTTCTCCGTCGCCCGCTTCAAATACAGGAAGGTGAGAGGGAAACTCTTTTTCGAGTATCTCACGCAGGTAATGGCGCTGGGCCATGTTGTCTTCAGCAATTAGGATCGACATGCAGCATGATATTAAGGCTCAACAGTTCACAACACCAAGTACCAACATTGTAGCGGCGTCACTCCCTGGGCGTCCTATCTCCCGATTTGAATCTCATTTTGGGAGAGTGGGCCGCCCACAGAAGTGACGCCCTTACGACGTTGACTTGACGATCCAATGATTAATTGTCGACTATGAATTCTGTTCGTCAACTTTTTCTTCTGTGCCTGGAAAGGGTTTTTATGAGAGCTCGACTCATGATGTTGGTGTTCTTTTGCGCTCTTTTCCTCGTCTTTATTCCAATAACAAACAGCAGTGCCAGCCGTTCAAAAGATTACAAGATGTCAGAAAAACAAGGCGGTGCGCCTAATGATATGAAACCTGCCCGTGACGAGAAGCTCTGGAAACGCGCCCTGGAAATACACCGCAAAGCCATCGTCATTGATACCCATAACGACGTCACGACCCCGATGACAAACGATGATTACGACCTCAGTGGAACTCCTCCAACTCCATATCGCACGAGCATCGCTCGCATGAAGGAAGGTGGACTTACTGCCGAGTTCTTTTCTGTCTACATCAAGCCGCATTACGTGGAACAGGGAGGTGCCGCCCGTCGCACACTCGACATGATCGACTCGGTTTATCGTGCGGTAGAACGGCATCCCAACGACTTGATGTTTGCTACGTCGGTCTCCGATATTCGCCGCGCCAAACGGCAGAATAAGATTGCAGCGCTGATGGGAATCGAAGGTGGCCACGCCATTGAAGATTCGTTGGCTACCTTGAGAGAGTTTTACCGGCTCGGTGTCCGATACATGACGTTAACCTGGAACAATACTAATAACTGGGCCGACGCCGGACGAGGCGAGAAGAAGCACAATGGTCTTAGTGAGTTTGGCAAAGAAGTCGTTCACGAAATGAATCGACTGGGAATGATGGTTGATGTATCGCACGTTTCTGACAAGACCATGAGTGATGCGCTTGATATTTCGAAGGCGCCGATAATAGCTTCTCACTCATCCGCGCGCGCCCTGAGCAACGTGCCACGCAACATTCCAGATGATCTTCTAAAGCGGATCGCTCAAAACGGCGGGGTGGTTCAAGTCAACTTTTACAGCGCGTTTGTCGACGTAGCGACTGTTGGACCACAGTCAAATGAGCGTGAGGCGCGATTAAAAGTTCAACAGAGTGCGATCAACGAGAAGTACAAAGACGATCCGGAACGCAGAGCCGAGGAAAGTGACAAGCTGGAAGCCGCCAATCCGCTGCCGCCTTTACCGCTTTCCAAGTTAATCGATCATATCGATCATATCGTCAAAGTTGCAGGTATCGATCACGTGGGCCTCGGAGCAGATTTTGATGGTGCGAATGATATGCCTGAGGGCGCCCAGGATGTTTCGATGTTGCCGAACATCACCTATGAGTTACTGAAGCGTGGTTACAGTGAGCAGGACATAAAGAAGATTCTAGGTGAGAACTTGTTGCGCGCTTTTTCTGAGGTAGAAAAGGTGTCCCGCGAAATGAGCAAATCTATTAGCGGCGACGGCAGTCTGAAGAGGATCAAGTAAGAAGAAGGAAAAGGAATAGGGCCTATGGTCATATAGGTCCTATTCCCAAAGCAGAAAAAGAAACTTAAAACTAATCAGTGTTGTTTACCGGTTGACTGCCTGTTACCTGAATCGTCATCGTCCTCAGGGTTAACATCATTTGCGCGACCAGCGTCTCGTTGCCCGGTCGACTTATTATCTCGCGGGTTTCGTCCTGGTGACTCCTGACCGTAATTCTGATCTTCGCTGCCACCCATCTTCCGGTCGAGTTCATCCTGCTTCATTCTATCGTCAGCCATTGTTCTTCCTCCCAGTGTTCGATGATTTTGAAGTGACCGTCTCCATTAGTCACTTGTTCTTTGGGTCATCAACAAGCGTGCCATTCTTCTCGTTATTGAATCTACAGGAAACGTATCCCATGGGTATTCATTTGATTCCGTTGAAACGATACACAATGAATGAAACCGTACACAGGCAGTGTTATTATCAGAGCATGGAAAACAGCGCGGGTATCTACATACATATTCCGTTTTGTCGTACGCGTTGTTCGTACTGTGATTTCGCCACCGGGATCTACGAAAGTTCCCTGGCGGATAGATACGTCGAAGCTGTGATCGCTGAAATAAAATCAGCCCAAGAGGGCGATGCAAGCCTTGTTTTTGACACAGTTTATTTTGGTGGTGGCACGCCATCAATGCTTTCACCAGAGCAACTCGAGTCTATTCTCGAGGGCGTCAGACGATTCCCGATTGGGCAGTCTCCTGAAATAACAATGGAGATGAATCCAGGAACGGTTTCTCTCGATACGCTTCGAAGTTTCCGCGCCCTGGGGGTGAATCGCGCAAGCTTTGGAGCGCAGACCTTTGATGACCACGAGCTGGCACGTCTCGGTCGGTCACATTCAGTTGCGGACACACTGCGAACATTTGACGATCTTCGGACCGCCGGATTTTCCAACATTAGCTTCGACCTCATCGCCGGTTTACCGGGGCAATCACTCTCGCAATGGGAGCGGAATGTTGCTCAAGCCCTAAGTCTAATGCCTGAGCATCTCTCGTTTTATATATTGGAGGTGCACGAAGGAACTCCGTTGGCCGACCACATACGAAAGGGAATTCAGCCTCGTCCAGACGATGATTTGGCCGGAGTGATGTACGAACAGATTTTGGCGCGCGCCTCCGAGCACGGGTACGAGCACTACGAGATCTCAAATCTTGCTCGGCCCGGTTATCAGTCTCGCCACAACACAAAGTACTGGACGGGAGCTCCATATATTGGTTTTGGTTGTTCTGCCCACTCATATGATGGTAAGAACCGGCGCTGGTCTAACGAGCGGGACGTTCGTAATTACGTGACATTGATCCAGCAAGGTGCATCGCCGGTAGTCGACGATCAGACCTTGAGCGATTCGGTAGTTCGAGCTGAAGCAGTTTTTCTGGGATTGCGAGTGATGAGTGGGATTAATCTGGCCAACTATCGAGAGGTTTTCGGTGTCGATCTCTTTGCACAGTACAACGAAGATCTCACGAGGTTTACAGAAGCAGGGTTACTTGAATTGAAAGGCGAGTCGCTCAAGTTGACTCGCGCGGGAGCATTACTCTCGAATGAAGTTTTCGCCGCATTTGTCTAATCGAATTTTGGATACAGGTTCGAATACATACGTGTCATTGATAATCGCGATAGATGGACCATCTGGTTCGGGAAAAACGACACTGGGCCGTATGTTGGCGCGTGCGTTGAATTTAATTTATGTCGATACGGGTTCGATGTATCGAGCGGTTGCCTTGGGAGTAATCAACGCCTCGATTAGTCCGACTGATGAAACGGCGGTAACGCGGCTGGCCGAATCACTCGATATCGATCTCTCAGGCGATCCTGACTCTCTTAAAGTCTTTCTAAACGGCGCCGATGTGACCGAGCAGATTAGAAGCGAGGAAGTTACGAGGATGTCGTCAATCGTATCCGTCATTCCCGGCGTCAGACGTGCGATGGTGGCGTTGCAACGGCAGATTGGACTAAAAGGCGCAGTCTTGAATGGCCGAGACATTGGTACAGTCGTGTTTCCTGATGCCAGTTACAAATTTTTTCTAACGGCTTCTGTAACTGAGCGCGCCAACCGGCGTTATAAAGAGGATGTTACGAAAAACTCCGACGTGTCGCTGGCAGCAACCCTGGCGGATATGACTGAGCGAGACTTGCGCGATTCAACAAGGGCGGATTCGCCGCTCAAGATTGCTGCTGATGCAGTCGTAATCGATTCTTCCGGAATGTCGATCGACGAGGTCTTTAACTTAATGGTAGCCACAGTGACTAAAGAGACTGTGTGAAAACAAATCAAATGTTCACCGGCATTATTGAAGAATTGGGCCACGTTAAGCTAATTGAACAACGGGGAGAGAACGCTCGCATCGTTATTTCCGCACGAGAGGTCACGTCCGGTACAAACCATGGCGACTCAATCGCGGTAAATGGCGTTTGCCTGACTGCCCTCGATATAACAAAAGACTCGTTTGCCGCAGACGTGTCGAGTGAAACTCTGCGGCGTTCCACCCTCGGACGTCTCAAACCCGGAACTCCTGTGAATCTGGAACGGGCGGTTACACCGACTACGCGGCTCGGAGGCCACATCGTTCAAGGGCACGTCGATGGTCGAGGAAAGTATCTCGGTGTGGACAGTCATGGAGAATCCTGGACATTGAGGATTGGTTATCCCGATGAGCTTGGTCGATACCTCGTTTTCAAAGGATCGGTTTCTGTTGAAGGAATCAGTCTGACCATTGCCAATTTAACCAACGAATACTTTGAGATCGCCATCATCCCCAAGACCTGGGAGATGACCAATTTGTCGAGTCTGAGTCCCGGTGACGACGTGAATCTGGAAGTCGACGTAATCGCCAAGTACGTCGAACGCTTACTTTCCAACCGTCAGGGCAAAGTATAGGGCCCTATTGTCCTAAAGGTCCTGTTCTTGTCCGCTTGACCCTACTCCCGCCTTTTCTCAAATTGCAGGCTTTCGGTTAACATGACTTGCCATTTTGTTAACCGTTGCAGGGGCCGCTTAAAGGTCCCGAAAGGCTTGCTTGGACCCTGATGACGCTAGCTGCCATCGATGAGGCTGTTGCTGAGATCCGCAATGGCCGGATGATCATAATTATTGATGACGAAGATCGCGAAAATGAAGGCGATCTTGTGTGCGCAGCCGAAAAGGTTACGCCCGAAATCATCAATTTCATGGCCCGCCACGCCCGAGGTTTGATTTGCCTGCCACTCACCGAAGAACGCTGCGATGAGTTACACCTGACTACTCAGGTAGCCGATAACACTTCGTACCTTGGTACTGCGTTCACCGTCTCGATCGATGCGCGCAAAGGCATAACAACCGGGATTTCCGCTGCAGATCGAGCCACTACCATTCTTGTCGCTGTAGATCCACATTCTCGCCCGCAGGATCTGGCGCGGCCCGGCCATATCTTTCCGCTCCGAGCAAAAAACGGCGGCGTTCTGGTTCGTCCGGGTCAAACCGAAGCCAGTGTCGATATTGCTCGGATCGCCGGTTTATATCCCGCTGGTGTGATCTGCGAGATCATGAACGAGGATGGTACGATGGCGCGGCTTGGCGAGCTCAAGGAGTTTGCCGCTAAACACGATTTGAAGATGATTAGCGTCGCTGATCTTGTAAGGTATCGGATCAGGAAGGAAAAACTGGTCCGTCGAATTGTTGAGAGTGATCTGCCGACTGTCTATGGACGGTTTCGCGCCGTCGCCTATGAAAATATCGTCAACGGTGATGTACATCTGGCGATGGTGATGGGTGACGTCACGACCGATGAGCCGGTTCTCGTGCGGGTCCATACAGAAAATCTTACTTGCGACATGTTCGGGTCGTTGATCGATGACACGGGATTTCAACTCCATACCGCCCTCGAGAAAATTGCCGCAGCCGCTCGGGGCGTGGTTCTCTATTTACGACAGCGCGAGCATAGTTTGGACCTTGTAAACCAGTTACGTACTTATGGGTTAATGCAGGAGCGCCAGATCAGCAAATCTGAAGCGAGTCTGGAGACGGGTTACGGCGTCGATCGCGACTATGGAGTCGGCGCACAGATTCTTCACGATTTGGGCTTACGTGAAATACTCCTTCTATCAAATCATCCCCCCAAAGTTGCCGCTCTTGAGGGTTTCGAACTCTCAGTCGTGGGAAATGTCCCGCTCGGCGAGCCGGCTGCATTCAATGATCAGCCAACAGCTAATGATTCCCGACGCGCGATCAAGAAAGAGCAACGCACTTGAATGCTTCGATCATCGGAGGCATAGTGGCCCAGGTTTGAGTTTTGCATGCGCTCCAGGCGCGTGACAAAATTAAGCATCCTCCGGAAAACATGGGCAACACTCAGGTGTACATCAAAACGACGGGATAAAGGCACTTTCAAGTTTCGCACTCTCCCTCTAGAATTCGATTTCCCCATGGACCGCATGTCGGCCTAAGGTTATGAGTGTAGAGCAACCAAACAATCCGGAAGTCCAACGCGAACCGGAGACGCCTAAGCCTTCTATTGCCCGGCGTTGGCGCTACTTCAGTCGTCGCCACGCGATTCTGGCTGGAATAATTGTGGCCGCCGGAGGTCTCTTCCTGATTCTCCTGGTCCTATTTTTATATCGGTTCGGTTATGTCGATCGCTATGTTGCAAGCCAGATAAAGAACACTTTTGCAAATTATGGTATTCGGGCCGAAATCAGGGACTTTCATGCCACTTTTCCACCTCAAACAGTCGAGATGTTAGGTGTTGAGCTCTTCGATGCTCAGACCGGTGAAAAGCTCGGCAAAATTGATCGGCTGTTAGCGACAATCAGGGTTGAGGATTTGTATGCCCTCAATCTTCAAAGAAATATCAACCTCAAAGATCTCAAGATTGAAGGATTCGAAGCGTGGGTCAATTTTGATGAGCAGGGCAGGTCGAATTTTCGCAATGTTCATATCCCGCCTCCTGAGCCAAACAAGAGAATTCTCTTTGCTTACTCAACAGCTCATGTCGAGATTACGAATGGTGTGGTCCATTACGGAGATGCTCGCCACGAAATCTCCGGCGAGGCCAGAAATCTGCAGGCTACTGTTCAACCCGATGATCCAAATTCTCCAGCCGACAGTTGGATGAATACTGTTGCGTTCTCTATGACGGACTCAACCTTCACTTATGACGGTCATCCGGTAAATAAGATCGATGTTCAGGCTCATGGGCGAGTCAACCAGACTCGTGCTGAAATCCAGGAGTTAGTTCTCAAATCACCGGTTGCGGAAGCCAGGCTCCAGGGAACTATGGACGACTGGCGCGCACTCCGATATCAGATGAACATCACCTCATCTGTAGATCTCACACAAATTAGCGAGACTTTTCAGACTAAAGCGACTCTACGCGGCGCGGGAAATTTTTCCGGCACGGTGACTGGCGAAGGCGACAAGTTCCAGGTTCAAGGTTCTATTCAATCGGACGCACTCGCCGCCGACAACATGAGGTTGCAAGGCTTGAATGTTACCGCGAACGGATCGGGAGAAGGAAAGTCCTATCAAATTAATGGCAAGGCGGTGGCCCAACTACTCAGCACTGGCGACTTTCAACTCGACTCCCTGCAGATTGCCGGAAATGTCATGGGAACCGGCACAGATTTCCGTTGGGTCGGCGAGCTTCGTGCCGTAGCTGAGCGCAGCTACGGAACCACACTCTCGGGTTTGATACTAAGAGATGCCAGGGCGGAGATGAGTAAAGGCGTACTAACTGCATCATCTGCCCAGTTTACTGCAGACGCTTTGACTGCTTCAGGAGCGAAAGTAAATGGGATTACGGCGTCAGATCTAAAACTCCGAAATGAGAACGACGTTACGAACGCTACTGTTGCCGGTGTGAAGGCGGGCGCCATCTCCGCTTCAGGCGCGCAAATCAAAGGAGTCACCGCCAGCGACATCACTGCGACCGTGCAAAATGGCGTGACAAGTGTCGTAGTGAAGCAAGTCCAGGTCGGTGAGACGAGCGCTGCGGGTGCCGAGATTGGAAACATTAATATCGCCGGCGTTCGGCTATCTGTGAGAGAACGAAGAATCGAAGGCTCAACCGCCGATATTGATGCCGGGACTGTAAAACTTGCAGATGGACAAGCTGAAAATGTAAAGCTCGCCAAACCTGTGTTCGTCGTTGAACCGTCTGGAAATTATCGAGCGTCAGCAGATTTGAGCATTGGCGGTGGCGTCTTAGGCAGCATGAATTTGGGCCAGGCACGGGCCGCAGTTGTAGCCACAAATAATGAGATTCAGCTCAACAACTTTTCTGCGGAGATTTTTAAAGGCACTGCCACTGGAAACGCTAGTATAGCTCTCAATAAAAGCGGCACCTCGAAAGTAGCGGCGAATTTCAAGGAACTCGACATTGCTGGTCCACTCACGGCAATTGCACATTCGCCGGTTCCTCTTTCGGGTCGGGCCACCGGAACTGTGAATCTGCAATTTCCAGGATCGGATTTCAAGCTCGCCACTGGCTCCATTAATACTCAAGTAGCTGGTGAGGCAAGTGCGGATCGAATCCCTATCACTGGTGAAGTCGCATTAAGAGCTGATCGCGGGCTCTTCAACATTCAGCAGATAGATCTTCAAACTCCCGCTAGTAAGATCAACGCGTCGGGCCAGTTCTCTTTTGAAAGCGATTCTAATTTACAGGTGGCACTTTCTTCGACCGATGCTGAGGAACTGCAGACGATCCTAATTTCGTCAGGGTTATTGCCCGAAATCGATGATCAACTGCGCAGCTATGGTGTCGGACTCGCAGGTCAACTGGCATTCGAGGGAAATATTCGTGGCCAGCTGGACTCGCCGGATGTAAATGGAAAATTTTCGTTAGGAACACTGTTAGTTAATGGAATTGAAATTGGCTCGCTCTCAGCTTCAGTTCAGATGACTCAGGCAGAAATTCGAATTTCGGATGGAAAGCTTATTGAGAAGGATGGTGGCGGCGCGCAGTTTTTACTGGTTTCATCTCGAACGCGCGCATCGGATACATTGATCGAGGCAACGCTTGATCGGGCAAACGCTGCAACACTGTTAGCAGTGTTACCACGATTAGCGCCCGCGAGTGCTTCTGCTTCCCAGGGTTTGGAACGCAACACCCAGGCTGACGTATCCGGAGTGATTAAGGTCACTGGCATTCCAAACGCAATGAATGGGAGTGCCGACCTGCGGCTCGGCGCCGGTCGTTTGGCTGGTGAACCACTCGAGAGCATGGTGGCGCGGGCGACCTTCAATAACTCCCGCGTGAATGTCGAGAACATCGATGTGCGGCTGGCAGCTGGCCGGCTCTCGGGAAGTGGTAACGTAGATATTCAAACAAAGGTGTTCGACTTCCAGGGAAAAGCTGAGGGTATTCAGCTTGCTCGACTGGCCGCTCTTTCTAATCGACCCGGACTACCTCCGATAACTGGGGTGGCCGATTTCAGCGTTAGGATTGCGGGCAATTACGCAGAGCAGGACTTCTCGGGCTATCAGATCACGTTCGATGGCACCGGCCAAAATGTGACTATCAACGGTCGGGATGCGGGGGTGGTGGCGCTTAAAGGTCGCACTGAAAATCGGCAGCTCAACATCTCTTTCACGACGGGAGTATTCGGCTCCGACCAAATTGTGAGCGCCAATATCGATCTGTCGACTAAACGACTCGCCACGTCTTTGCAAACGAAGCTCTCGAATGTGGATCTTACGCGACTGTTCTCACTGGTGCTTCCGGTTGGTAGCGTCACAGTCTCCGGAAAGGCCAATGGCGATGTTACCGCGAGTGGTTTTCTGCTGGACGAGGATGGCTACTTCTCGCTTGATGGTCTAAGTGGTACCGCCAACTTTTCTGAGCTCAGTCTTGCCGTCGCCGATATTCAACTGAACGCTGCCGCGCCCCTGGTAGTTCGTTTCTCGCCGAGCGAAGTAACACTTGAGGACGTGCGTTTCACCGGACCCGGGACAAACATCACCCTGGCTGGGACGCTGGCTACCGCAACAGGCGGTAAGCAAAATCTAAACGTCACGGGCAGCTTGAACATGCGTGTGCTGAACGGCCTTTCGCCTGACTTCTTTTCGTCAGGTACCGCCGAGGTAGCAGTTCGCGTCAACGGCACTTATGAAGCGCCTCGCGTCACAGGCACTGCGTCGGTCAACAACTCTTCTGTTTCTGTCCTGCTGGGGAATGAACGTTGGACCATCTCGAACTTAAAGGCCGCGTTACGGTTCACAGCCAACCAGGCGCAAATCGATTCATTGACAGGAACAATAGGCGGTGGCCGTGTTAGTGCCACGGGCGGTGCTCTGCTAAACGGATTTACGCTCGCAGGTTTCAGGGTGAATTTGCACGGTGACGACGTAACGGTTCCTTTTCCAGAGAATTTTCGTTCCACGCTCGATGCCGACATCGAAATCAGAGGTTCGTCTCGTGAGCAGTTGATAGGCGGGGTGGTGAACTTGCGTCGCGCCGAATATGCGCAGGACATCGAACTGGCGGACCTAATTAATGCGACGCCCGCCGAATCAATCGAAGAGGGTTCGGAACTTGAGATCACGCGCACCGCTCTGTTTGCCGCTTTGCGAGTTGAAGGGCGCAACGCACTGGTGGTGAGAAATAACCTGGCCGATCTCGTTGGATCGGTTTCGTTGCAGCTCGATGGTCCGGTAAATGACCCAACGATCTCCGGCAGAGTTACCGCGACAAGTGGAACCTTGAATTTCCGAAATGATCGTTACGACGTCACCCGGCTGCTTATTGATCTTCCTCCCAGCCGGAATGCCGATCCCCTCCTGAACATCCAGGGCGAGTCGCAAATTCGCGGATACCGGGTAATTGTGAACCTGACTGGACCACTGTCCCAACCTCAGGCAGCTGTACGATCCGAACCAGCATTGCCTCAAGCCGACGTCGTTTCTCTAATTACAACTGGACAATTATCTGCTGACGATTCGAGCGCTTCGATCCTTTCCCAGTCAAGTGTGGGAGCTGCGACGAGTTTATTGACCGACGCTTTGATCAATGCACCGGCCCAACGTGCAACCAGTAAATTGTTTGGCCTGACAAGGTTTGAGATTAATCCAGTTATCGGAGGGCGAACTGGATCGACTCCGGCTGCGCGACTAACACTGGGTCGACGAATCAGTAAAGAAGTGACCGTGACGTATTCGACTAACGTAACGTCAGATCCAAACCAGATTATTGCTCTCGAATATCGGGTGTCAGATCGCTTGTCGTTTCTCGCACAGTACGAGCAAGCATCTACGAGAAGGTTAACCGCAAGAACTAATATCTTTAGTTTTGAGATTCGCTTTCGAAAGAGATTTTGAGCAAGGGGTAGCGAAGATTGTTGTTTCTGGTGCCGGAAGCGGAAAGAAGAATGCAGGACGCCTCGAATGTTGAGAGTTGGTCGTCAACGACCCGCCTCAAGTCGAGGTGTTTTAGAACTGCTGTCGCGGTCCAGCTTGTTCTGATCTTCGTATTAGTTGCTCAAGCTGCGGGAAACCACGAAGCTACTCTAGACGACTATGAAGGTCGAGCGGTTTCGGATATAGAAATCGTATTTGAAGGCTCACCTGCGGATCCGGCAACCCAAACCGAATTCCTGACATTGCTCAGGGTCTCACCAAATTCAGAATATTCAGCCGTTCGTATCCACGACTCACTTGTCTCGCTGTTTGAGTCTGGTCGGGTAGCAAATGCTCGAGTTGAGGTCATCGAGAGTAGTTCGGCGAAAACTGGTCCAATTCGGCTTCGTTTTGTCATTCAACGGCAAGTGCAGATTGGTTCGGTGCGTCTTGACCTGGGGCCGGTAACGGGTTCACCCATTTCGACCGATGAGCTGAGGGCTCGGTTGAATTTTGTACAGCCCGGCACCCGACTCACAAAGCAGATCATTGCTCGTAACGCGGATGAAATTCAGGTCTACCTTCGTGACCGAGGTTACTTCAATGCGACTGTAGATCCTGTTGAAGACATTGATCCCAGCGGTGTGCGCGCGACCGTCACCTATCGCATCAGACCTGGCGAGCAATCACGAGTTGACGCTTTTCTTATCAATGTCAATTCGTTCAACCCGGCAACCGTTAAAGACAGTTTGTCCCTGCAGCCCGGCGCACCTTTTACTCGAGAGGCTCTCGCATCAGATTTAGCAAAAATCCGCGCGAATATGATCGCCGAGGGATTTCTTTCCCCTGTTTTGGACGATGCAAGAGTTGAACGAGACTCGGAAAAAAACACCATCACGATCAAGCTGACTGGTGATAAAGGACCACACGTCAACATAGTCGTAAAAAACTACGAGGTTACCGAGAAAACGCAAAAGGAACTATTTCCGGTCAAGCGTGAAGGAAGTATCGACTTTTCCGCCATCGTCGAGGGCGCCCGGCGTCTTCGTAACAAGCTCCAGGAGGATGGTTACTTTTTCGCTGACGTTACCGAAACGTGCACGGTAACAAATCCACCGACGGAACTGGGTCCAAATGGCACCGACGAAACTTGTCAGAATTTGAATCCAGCATTGCTGAACGGGAAGAACGTCGAGATTGCGTACGACGTTGCCGTGGGTCGTCGGTTCCGGCTTAGCGACATTCGGATTACCGGAACTAACAAACTCACCTTTTCCGATGTTGAAGCCGAGTTGAAGAGTCAAAAAGCAAACGCAATCGGACTGATTCCTTTTCTTGGTTATGGTCGTGGTTACACGAGTTTGACCCTCCTGGAACAAGACAAGCGCACAATTGAAGCATTCATGCGGGATATCGGGTACCGCAAAGCCCGCGCAGAAGTTCTTCAGGGCGTGTCGTTGAATGGCGACGACCTGATCATTACTTTCCAGGTTACTGAAGGACCACTAACTCGAATTGCGGGTCTCGAAATTCGCGGAAACAAGATGTACACGGAGCAGGAGATTCGCGACGAACTGCATACCGTGGTCGGGGCACCGTTCTCTCGTTCTCAGGCGAGAGCAGACGGAGATCGCGTTACCCAGATGTACGCGCGCCAGGGATACGTTAACGCGCGAATGGATTTCTCAATCGTCGAACTGCCAAAAAAGGGTGAAGACGAACAAGTCAGACTGGTCTACACGATAGCTGATGAGGGCGATAAGGTTTACGTCAACCAGATTATTGTTAATGGCGTAACCGGAAGTGCTGGGACTCAAAGTTCCAAGCGACAGGCCATTTTGCGCGCAATTCCGATTGCCAGTGGCGACGTGCTAAGAGCTGACCGCATTTCTGACGCTGAGCGAGAGCTTTATCTCACGGATGCATATCGACAAGTCATTATTCGTACTGAACCCGCGGGCGAGAATCCCTCTGGTTATAAACGTCGAGACATAATCATCGATGTCGAAGAGAAGAAGCCCCGCGTCATGGACTATGGCGGTGGGTATTCGACAGACGCCGGAGCTTTAGGTCTGTTTGAAATCAGCAATGTAAACCTGATGAATAAGCTGAGGCAGGGCGCAATGCGCATCAGGGCCAGCCGACTGCAACAACTCGTCAGGTTCGAATACATCGACCCTCGCTTCGCGCGCTACGACAAGACACAGTTCGCCCCGCTGGCGGCGTCTGTCGAGTATCAACGTGATTCGACAGTCACGCGGTTCTTTAGGTCTGCAATCGACCGAGGAACAATGGGAATCGTCCAGAGACTTGATGAGGATGGAAATCCGATTGATATCTTTGGTAACGAAGTAAACGAGCCAACGATAAACCGCTTTACGGCAGCACTCGAGACACAGCGAGTGCTTGATCGAAAATCTCGGTCGATCCTGTTTGGACGTTACAGTTACGAAGATGTTCGCTTGTTCAACCTTGAGAGTCTGGTGGTCAAGCCCATACTGGAGCCCGACCGAAAGATAAGGTTGTCGAAGTTTGGAGTTTCATTTGTCAGAGACACTCGCGAACACTGTGAGAGAGGCCTGTTGAATCTTCGGCGTGCTGCGGACGACGACGAAACTGCCGGCGGGCCAGGTGAAGTTTGTCGTTACAATCAGGTTGATGCCACACGCGGCGATTTTTTGAGTATCGATTATGCAGTGTCGCTGCGACAGCTTGGTGGAAACATCTCATTTAATCGTTTTCAAACTGCGTATCGAAGGTACTACAAGCTCAACAGTTTCCGCGGGACAATCCTGGCTGCGAACCTTACGCTGGGCCTGGCAAATCTTTTCAATCCGCGGGATCGTGACGGGAATGGAACCATTGATGAGATCGATTTAACACTTCCCATTAGTGAGCGATTTTTCTCCGGTGGCTCCACGACACTGCGGGGGTTTAACTTCGAGGAAGCTGGTCCGCGAGAAGTGGTCATTCCGCTTGGTCCATTTCGCGATCAGGACAAAAATATTGTTTTCTTGAATCCTTTTACGGTTCCAGTTGGTGGCAATGCACTGGCGGTCACAAATCTTGAAGCGCGGATACCGTTGACTAAGACATTCCAGGCCGTGCCATTCTATGACGGTGGAAATGTTTATCGTCGCGTTGGTGACCTGTTTGGGAAACAGGATACCACGCCGGTACCACCCGGTGATTTACTCGCTGCGATCAATGCGGCCAACTTACGAGCAAATTGGACACATACGGTTGGTCTCGGATTTAGAGTTCAAACACCTTTTGGCGGCGCGCTAGCGGTCGACTATGGCGTGTTGCTGAATCCGCCACAGTTTTTAATCCCTCAGCGCGGACCAGGCATCGCATTTGACGGAACGCCGGCTATTTTCCGGTTGGGACGAGGTCACCTGCATTTCAGAATTACGCAGACGTTTTAGAATGGAGAACTAACGATGCGAGACAAACTGAGTAATACGTTCAGGGTGATAGCGATCATGATGATCGTTGGTGCGCCAAGTTTGTCGATCATGGGCCAACAGACAGTAGATAAGATGGTTGCTACCGTTAATGCGGGCGTTTCCACAGAGATGATCACCTATTCGGATCTGGTCTGGCAGTTGGCTCTGCAGCCAAACACGCCACTCGAAAATCCTACGTCCGACGATCTCAATCGAGCTATGAGGCTTCTGATTGATCAACGTTTGATTCTGCAGGAAGCGGAAAAGCTACCAACGATCGCTCCGACTCCGAAGGAAATAACCGAGGCGCGTGACGAATTGGCTCGAAACTTTGCTTCTCAGGCCGAATTTCAAGAGCGGTTGCGGAAGGTGGGTCTTACCAGTGAGAAACTGGATGAGATTCTGGAGAATCGCCTGAAAATGGAAAAATACCTCGATTTCCGCTTTCGGAATTTTGTAGTGATCAGTGATAAAGAGGTTTCGGACTACTACAAGGACGTTTTTGTGCCTCGTTTTCGAAACCGTTTTCCTGACCGCATCGTACCCAGCTTTGACGAGCGTAAGGTAGAGATACAACGACGCTTAACCGAGGCTAAGATTGAGTCTGACACTGATGCTTTCCTCGACACGGCTCGTGAACGGGCGGAGATTGTTATACTCAGTCAAATTTGACCGCATCTTAGCCAGGGTAAAACTGGTTATGTCGAATCGTAATCAACCGACAGTTGGACTCGCACTTTCTGGGGGCGCCGCTAGAGGCATGGCCCATGTGGGAGTGTTGCGCGCTCTGGTTGAGCACAATATTCCGATTGACTTCATTGCCGGAACTTCTGCGGGTTCAATAGTGGGAGGAGCTTTTGCTTCCGGCATGACAGTAGAAGAGATTGCCCAGTTGAGTCGCGATCTTCGCTGGCGTGATATCGGGCGAGTGACCGTCTCGCGCCTGGGAATTCAGAGTAACGAAAGGCTTGAACTCTATCTTAGAAGTCGACTTCCAAAAACAAATTTTGAGGACCTTCCTATTCCATTTGCTGCAGTTGCGACCGACCTAAAAACGGGGGCGGCGGTGGTGATGAAGGAGCATGGCGATGTGCCGTTTGCTATCCGGGCGAGTTGCGCAATTCCTGGTTGGTATGTGCCCGTTCTGGATAACCAGGGTCGCCAGCTGGTTGATGGTGGGCTTGTAGCGGTCGTGCCGTCTTCGGTTACCAGATCTTTGGGCGCTGACATCGTGATTGCCGTCGACGTTAATGCTGAGGGCGCGACGTTTTTTGGATCATCAAATTCGCTAATTGGAGTGGTTCTGCAATCCATGTTGGTAGTGCAAAAGACGGCGTCTCATTATCAGATCGAGTCTGCCGATTTAGTAATTCGACCGCGGGTGGGCCATATTCGCTGGGATGAAATGGGTCGTGCGGAAGAACTCATGGAAGCAGGTTATTCCGCTGCCATTGAGGCAATCGGTGAGATTCGCCAGCTATTTCAGGCTGCGGTCGACGCTCAGCCCAGGTGGTACAGACTGGGCCGACGGAAGCGGCTCGCGATTAAGACGCTGACGCTGCCTCGTTAAATCCCAAAGATTCTGAAGCTTGCTCGCCATTCGCCATATATAAAAGACATACGAAGATTGGAAGCACTGAAGGGTTGTCGTAGGTAGAACTCCTCCGGCACCCGTCTGTCTAAAGCTCCTTCTATTTTCAGCGTCTGTAGACGGAAAGTAGTGATACAGATTGGCCTGCTTTTATGTTTTCGACATCAGCATTCCTTTCTGTCCTGGACCGCATATGACGATTGAGGTCACATCTGTGCCCGATTGTGGTTTCGGATCGGATAGTTATTTCAGGCGTTTCTGCACGTTGGTTCAAAACCACCGTCGACTCCTGTTAAAGCTGGCTACTGTCTCAGCCATGCTTGCCATAATCCTCGCAGCCGGATCCCTTCTGAAGTCCTATCAATTCTACGCGCGGATAGTTGATGAACGTTTGGAACATGGATACCTGACCAGCCGACCAGGGTTATATGCAAACCCTCGAAGTTTGAGCGTCGGTCAGACCATTACGCCTGAAAAATTGGTGACAATCCTGCGGCGCGCAGGTTATGTGGAGTCGACTGCGAGTGATGTTTGGAACGGAAGCTTCACCCACGCCAGTTCCTCAGTTGAGATCAGACCAAGTCGCTCGGGCAACGCCATCGGCAGAGTGATCAAAATCTCATTTGCCGACAACAAGATCGACGAGATCCTCGCGGATCAGCAATCGATCCAGTCGTTCACGCTAGCGCCGGAAGTTCTATCCAACGATCTATCCTCAAAACCAGGCAAGCGCGAGACACTCAACTTTGGCGACATACCGCCGGTCCTGGTCCATGCAATCCTCTCGATCGAAGATCAGCGCTTTTTCGATCATTCTGGAGTTGATCTGTCTGGTCTACTGCGGGCACTACGGCGAAACGCAGATGAGGAGCGTTTTGGACAGGGCGGATCGACGATTACTCAGCAGCTCATCAAAAATACTTATCTCTCGCCCGAAAAGACCTTCAAGCGAAAATATGCTGAGGCGATGCTCTCTATGGCCCTGGAGCGTCGATTATCCAAGGAAGACATTTTTGCTCTCTACTGTAACGAGATTTATCTGGGCCAGCGCGGGGCAACCACCATTCGCGGCGTTCGTTCGGCAGCTCAAAACTTGTTTGGCGTGGAGCTGAAGGATGTGAACCTGGTCCAAGCCGCTACGATAGCCGGAATGATCCAGGGGCCCGCTCGATATTCTCCAATGCAACATCCCGACGCTACTCGCGAACGACGAAACCTGGTGTTGGGTTCTATGCTGCGGGATGGCTGGATATCAATCGACGAGATGAAGAGCGCGGCCTCGGCCCCAGTTGAGATTACGCCCTTGAGAGCTTCTGATTCCCTTGCTCCATACTTTATCGATTATGTGAATCGAGTCGCAGAGAACGAGTTCAAATCCAACGGTGCGTCACAGAGAATCTATACAACTATTGATCTCGAGTTACAGCAAATTGCAGAGACCGCCATTCGGAATCAATTGACTGCATTGGAAAAGGCACGTCCTGGAAAACAGCCTCAAGCTGCGCTGGTTGCGCTCGATCCCACCACTGGAGACGTTCTGGCGATGGTCGGCGGTCGAAGTTATGCCGAGTCACAATTGAACCGAGTGACCGATGCTCGCAGGCAACCAGGCTCGACCTTTAAGCCCTTTGTTTATGCGACTGCCCTTGAGGACGGGATGTCACCTGTACAAACCTTCCTCGACGCCCCACGCGAGTTCGTTTATGACCGGAACAAGATCTACAAGCCGGCAAATTACGGTGGCGGTTATTCCATGGGCGACGTAACTATGCGCACCGGGCTCGTGAAGTCGTTGAATGTTGTGACCGTAGATCTTGCTCTTCGCACGGGCCTCGCAAGGATCGCGAATCTGGCGCAGCGTTTTGGCTTGCCACGCCCTGAGCGATTTCCGTCGTTGGCGCTCGGCACCGAAGAGGTTACGCCGCTTCAATTAGCCGCTGCTTACGCGGTTTTTGTGAATGGCGGACGAAAAGTCGACCCGCGCGTAATCGCCGGCATAGACGAACCACCCGCGACGCATCAACAGCTTAGTGATGAGCAGGTAATTAGTCCCACGACGGCTTATATGATCACAAATATGCTTGGCGCTGTGATTGAACGAGGAACGGGTCGGAAGGCGCGCGGAGCAATTCGTGGTACTGCGGTAGCTGGAAAAACTGGAACGTCTCGGGATGGATGGTTTGTTGGCTATTCTCCCCACCTTGTTTGCGCGGTTTGGATAGGCTTTGACGACAACACGGAATTGGACCTTACTGGCGCTGATTCAGCGCTCCCAGTTTGGACGGATTTCATGAGGGAAGCGATTGCCTTTAGACCAGACCTGGGTGGCGAGCGCTTTGAGTGTCCTGAAGGAATAAAGTTTGTTGAGATCGATTCGCAGACAGGTCTCATCGCGACCGTCACTTGTCCATTACGAGAGTTAATTGCGGTTACCGACCGCAGCGCTCCACATCTTGAATGTTATCTGCATGGTAATTTGCCAGTTCAGGGCAATCCGTTTGCAGAAGAAGAGCAGGTTGACCAGTCGGCACTTGCACAATCGCGCAAGCCGGTCACGCGCGATGTGACTCCTTACCCCTCAAACTATCGCGGCACCCGCACCGACGTTGACGCCCACGGCCGCCGTACCCTCGTCAACGATATGCGTTGACCTTGGAGTGCGCCGGCCCGGCAGCGCTTTGTTATACAGGCCAATTGATTTCTGGCCCACCTCTTTAGCCCTGACGCCTTATTTCTAATTGAGTATCGAGATCTTAGGGTTGAGAAGAAAGCGCCGCCGGGCCCTCCAAGATGACCTCGGCAATTGCGTGTTCGCTGGTGTGTGACATTGAGAGGTGTTTCGCTGTTGCTCCGAACTGGTTGAAGACCTCTAGTACTTGCCCTCTGAAAATGAGGTATGGCGCGCCACTCTCGAGTGCCGCCACTTCCACATCCTGCCAACTGATTCCGCCGCGCCATCCAGTTTGCAATGCTTTTAGCGCCGCTTCTTTTGCGGCAAAACGAGCCGCATAATGTTGGGCCGACACAGCACCGCGGCTATCGCAATAAGCGCGCTCGGCGGCGGTGTAAACTCGTTCGGCGAATCTCGGAGTGCGGATCAGCACTTCGCGAATTCGCTCAACTTCGATAATGTCTATGCCGATGGAAACAATCACAAGTGACGAAGATTTAAAAGACGCCGGCTTCTACTGGCGCGAATTAGATGGCGTTCGTGCCCTAATTTGCGCGCCACTGGAGCTTGACGGGTTTATTAACGGTTTCTCAACTCGCCTCGGCGGCGTAAGCGAAATGCCTCAGAACGCTTTGAGCCTGGCCGGCTTCAACGAAGATTCCGCAGAGAACATTCTGGAGAATCGTCGCCGGTTTCTCAAGCTTTTTTCTGGCGAGTGGGCTTTCGCAGGTTGTTGGCAGGTCCATGGAGCAGATGTCAGAGTGGTCCACGAGTTAGAAGATGCCCGTCCTGCTGAGACTCAACTTGGCGATACTATTTACTGTGACGCCATTGTAAGTGCTACTCCTGGAGTTTTGGCGGGAGTAAAGACAGCTGATTGCGTTCCCATCCTGCTTGGGGATGCGACTACTGGCGCATTTGCAGCCGTCCATGCCGGATGGCGTGGAACTCTGGCAGCCATTGTACAGGTCGCAGTGGACCGACTTGTCTCGGAATTTGATGTAAACCCGTCGAACCTGCGCGTCGCCATCGGAGCGGCCGCTGGTCCATGCTGTTACGAAGTCGGGCAGGACGTTATCGATGCCTTCACGAATAAATTTGACTACGGCAAGGAACTCTTCAAACAGACGAGACCGGGGCACGCGTTAGTTGACTTGCTAACAGCCAATCGGACCCAGCTAGTTTCCGCCGGAGTAAGAGGTGAGCGTATACATTCCGCTCCAATCTGTACGATGTGCCGCACAGACCTGTTTTTTTCCTACCGAAAAGAAAAAGGTGTCCATGGAAAAGTTGGCCGCCTAATGTCCGTGATCGGTACCCTTGCAGTGCGCCGGCCCGGCGGCGCTTTGTTATAAGAGAGTGCTTGGTTGGGGCGATTTGTCTCTTGGGTTGTTTTGGAATAGAGACTCGAGATGTGTAGTTGAGTGAAAAGCGCCGCCGGGCCGGCGCACTCCAAGGTTATTCGAGATTTAGCGAGAGCTTTACTTCTCGGGTCTGGGGTGGGAAACAAGAGTCGTTGTTACAGGCTTGAAAGCGTAGACTGCCTTTCAGATCAACCGAGGAGCCGCTGTAATTCGCCGGCACCGTAACGTTAAATCGAATCACAGCCTTATATTCATAAACGGCAACGGGTTTAGTCGAGAAACCAAGCTGACGGGTTATCGCCCGGGGATACGAGATGGTCCCCACTTTTATTTCTCGTGGTGCCTCCACGTCCAGTTTTGTTGGAATGAGAAACTTGTCCAAAGGTTTATTCGACTGCACATGAAGACCTTGGGGAATCTCCATAGTTACGCTGGCTTGCACCGCGCGGCCTTTTTTGATCTTGTCGGGCTTGAACGCACCGCTGACTTTTATGTCTGCGGCTGACTGAGCAAAGATCGAGGATTGCATCGATGCGGCAGTCAGTAATAAAAAACCCGTGATTAGTAGTCGCTTGAACATATTGTTGAAAAACTCCCTCTCTTGAGTTCCTTTGATAAGACTAAGATCCGCAGCTAACGCGTTATAGTGCTGACCTCAAGCTGAACAGTTTCCACTCCTCCCGACATAGCGGCAAGTTGTCCGCAAGCAGCAAAAATGTCTCGTCCTCGAGGCCGGCGTACGTAAGTCGAAATTCCCTTCGACTCAAGAATTGCTTTGAACTTATCAACCACATCCGCAGATGAAGACTTATAAGGTAATGGTTCTGCCGGGTTGTGCGGAATTAAATTTACCTTGGCCATCAGTGAGTGGCGATTGAGCAAGTTTGCGAGCTGGCGCGCATGGTTTTCAGAGTCGTTGACACCGGCAAGCATGACATACTCGAAAGTAAATCTTTCACCAGGCCGGAGAGTTCTCTCGAAGTCCTTACAAGCGTCGAGCAATTCATTGAGTGGCCACTTCTTATTGATCGGCATTAGCTCGTCCCGCAACTCATCGGTAGGAGCTGCCAGCGAGATGGCCAGGTGTGGCCGATCTGAAATCGTCGCCAGCTCTCGAATGCGGGGCACTACACCTGCAGTAGAAATAGTGACGCGATTAGGTACGATGTGCAGTCCCTTTGGATCTGACATGATCCGCAAAGCCTTCATCAAAGAGTCAAGATTGAGAAACGGCTCACCCGCTCCCATCCCTACGAGATTTGTACCTCGAGGCGGCTTAACACCAACTCCATACGCGTCGTTCAAAGCGATAACGATCTGTTCAACAATTTCCCCGGGCGTCAAAGACCGCAGTAGGCCAAGTTTAGCAGTCAAGCAGAATGTACATTGCAGCGGGCAACCCGATTGCGACGAGAAACAGATCGTGTCGCGTCGCTCCTCGGGAATGAAAACCGTTTCGACCGGAAGGTTGTCGTGGGTTTTCATCAGGTAGCGGCGCGTCCCGTCTTCCGATACATATCGAGACTCTACGGTGAGGGTTGACGCTCGAGCGATTTGCTTGAGACTGGCCCGTAAGTCTTTTGGAAGGTCAGTCATCTCCTCAAAACTTCGGAGACGACGATGTTGCAGCGCATTAAACAGCTGGCGACCGCGATATGTGGGTTCTCCCAGCGTTCCCACAAAATCCTGAAGTTCTGTTTGATTCAATCCGACTAATTCAACTACTTCGGGCATGCTGATTATCTTAGCATTTGCCTTCGGTCTCTGCCCGTTAAGGAGCTATTGTTCAATTATGAATTCGACAGGTTTCGAGATTGTTTGACTCGTAACCTGATCATGAATTCTCACCTGGAGCTCATACTTTCCGGCGTTTAATTGCCGAGTGTCGATCAACCGTCGGAGGGTCAGACGTTGGCCGGCGTCATTTATCTCTCGCCAGTCCTCGTTCTCCTTCTGGAGTTCTTTTCCGTCTTTAAGCAGAACGTACTCAACGTCAACAGCCGGTCGCAACGTAGTCTGGTCAATAGCGGCGTTATAAACCTGCATGTAAATTCCGACAGGCTGGCCCTTTCGATAGACTCCGCCCAGGTTTGGCACTACTTTGGTTGTTCCGATCGCGAATGGACCAAGCGCCGGGCTGTCCTTCATATCTTCGAGTTTCGCTGCAAGCACAATACTTGAGGTTGACAGTTTACCCTCCGAAAATACCGGGACTTCAAAGCCAACTTGCTGCGTACCGGTTGCGCCTGATTCAACATCTCGAACCATCAGGTCCGCTCGATACCGACCAGGTTCAAGAATGAAGGTTTTTGCATACACCGATTTACGCATACGAGCTGAGCTCAACTCCTCGGGTGTCGCCGTAGTTACGACCGAGTCTTCAAATTTTCCGGCAGCTCGATCGGCCACGGTAATTAAGCGCCCGAATATGTTCATCCGGGCCGTTTGCAGGCCGCCATTGTCGGAAAACGCAAGTTGATTGTTTTCCGTTTGAATGGTTAATACTACGAAGACGCGGCTATCGGTTTGGCGGAAAAAATTGAGCTGGTATTCGAAGTTAAGCGGATTCTCTTCGACTTTCGGAGATCCTGTGACAGCCCCAATCATATTTCGTTCCCCTGGTTGGACCCGTTCCAGGCGAGCAATTCGATCCATTACTTCAAAGGGCGAGTCTTGTGCTCTGACATAGTTTGCAAGTCCAAACCCGGTGCCGTTGGCTATCCGGTTCGCGCGCGTGTCGATCCCCATCATCTCCGCTATCGTTGGACCACCTCCTGTGTAAAGTAATGCATCTTTCTCATTCGGGTTGCGCGCGATGCGATACTCGCCGGTTCCCGACGGATCGACAAACTCAATCTCGACGCCACTGGCAACGTTAGGAAGATTTCGATAGAACCATTTTTCAAATGGATAGGTCGAAGTTGATCCGCCCCCTTCGGTGGCCGGTCGTTCGTAAAGTCCGCCGGCAGGATGAGATTCGATTTCATCGGGTTTGCCGAATTTAATGTAGATACGACCGCGATCAGTTAACCGTCCCGGTTTGCCTGAAGCGAAATGCTCATTAGCGTATGCCGTACGTTCGTAAAACTGATCTTTGAACTCATTCTCTTCTGTGTCCGGATTCATATCGCGAATTTTCCAAAAGATCTGAATGAAGTTCTCTCGCTCATCATCGGTCCGAAGTCTCTTCCAGGCATCTTTCTCTGTTTCCGTCATGATCAGTTGTACATCGTCGACCCAGTCGACGTAGGCTTTCTTAGGTTCTGGACGGATTTTTCGAGGTTGTTGCTCAGGATTAGGATTCGGTTTTTGAGCAACGATAAGACCGGCAAAACCGATCACGACGAGCGATATCAGAAGACCTCGAAGAGCGAAGACAATCATTGTGATGGTCCTTTCAGACTATTAGGTAGCGTTAACGCCATTTGGCCAGGGGAGAGAAGGCCGGTGAGTTGGAGGTTTTAAATCAAAATACGACGCTTACCGATTTCAGCAAGCGCCGTATAGTCAAGCAACGATGATTGAGTAGTCGTCTTACTGAATGATAGTGAACTTCTGCGATGGTGAAAGTGACTGACCCGTGACCCGGTCTTTGATGCGAATTGCGACCTCGTAGTCACCGTTGGGTAGCTTGCTCGTGTCGATTAACTTGGCAAGCGTCAATCTTTGTCCGGAATCACTCATTCCTCGCCAGTCTTCCGCTTGTTTTCCAACTTCCTTACCATCCTTGATCAATGCGTACTCGACATCGACGGATGGACGCAGAGTGGTTTGATCGATACCAGCGTTATAGACCTGGAGGTAAACGCCGACTGGTTGGCCGCGGTGATATAGACCAGAAACGTTCGGAATTACCTTTGCATTGCCAATTACAAACTGGCCCACCGCAGGTTGATCATTCAAGCCCTCGAGTTTCGCGGCCAGGATCATTGTTGAAGTCGAAAGTTTTTCCTGATCGTATTTCGGAACGGTAAACCCAAGATTTTTGATTCCCGTGGCGCCTGAGCTTACGTCTCGGACAATCACATCTACTTTATAAGTTCCGGGCGCTAGTGGAACCGCTTTCTGGTAAGCTGATTTTCTATCTTTAGCTTCGACCAGTTCTTCCGGAGTCGCGGTAGTGATTACTGGATCCTCAAAGATCTGTATACGACGCCCGGCAACGGATGTGATCTTGCCAAAGATGTTCATTCTTGCCTGTTGCAGACCACCACTATCCTGGAACACCAGGTCACGATTCTCAGCTTGAACAGTAAATGCAGTGATTACTCGCTCGTCTGATTGTCGGAAGAAGTCGACTCTCAACTCAAAGTTAAGTGGATTCTCTTCAACCACGCCGGTGTTGACCGCGGTTGCGAGATCATTAAATTTTACTTGTGGCGCCCGGCTCAAATCGGCGAGCAACTGAAGTCTCGAGAACGGACTGTCCTGTTCACGTTGGTACTGAGGGTTTCCGATACCGCCGGCGCCCGAAATGCGATCTGCCTTGTCTGTAAGACCCAATTGTTCTGACAGTGTAAGACCTGCGCCAGGAACCATCAGCATTGCGTCTTTTTCGTTTGGATTTCGCGCGATTCGATATTCACCACTTCCGGTCGGATCAACGAATTCAATTTCAACACCCGAGCCTACTCCTGCAAGGTAACGATAGAACCAGATCTCGAACGGATATGTGGTGGTTGAGCCACCTCCTTCATAGCTGGGCCGCTCATAAGAACCACCCATCGGATGGGTTTCGCGCTCATCGGGCTTGCCGTACATGATCCACATGCGACCCCGATCGGTCTTCCATCCGGGAATACCTGAACTGAAATGCTCGTTCGCGTAAGCTATTCGTTCGTAGTACTCTTCCTTAAATTCATTTTCATCGGTGTCAGGATCAGGATCTCGGCGACGCCAAAACTCTTCAATAAATCTTTCTCTTTCATCATCAGTCGCCAGTTTTTTGAATGCCTTGCGCTCTTCATCCGTAATAATGTAGGTGACGTCTTTGTCCAGCCAATCCTTGTAGGCTTTCTTCAACTCGGGTTTGACGTTGCGCGGCTTATTCGTGGGATCTTGTTGGTCTTGCGGTATTACGGCAGGACTTGAAAAGGCAAGAGTGGCCGCGATCACAGCCAGCCGAAGAGCGACTTTCTGGTAAGACATTCAAAAACTCCTAATAACGCTTTTACTTTTGACTCGAGCAGCTACAGATTGATTCCGGGTACCGGTCGAAGACCGAGGATTCTAAGCTTGTGCGAAGAACACAGTCAAGATGCCCTGGCATCAGCATTTAGTTGCCCGAAATGCCCTTAAAAACGGGACGTTAAAGCCCTTAGCTGACGGTCCGGGGCTTGTTGAATATCCAGGCTACGAATATGGAAACTACATACAAAACCAGCATGGGAGCCGCAAACAACAGCATATTGGGGATGTCGTTGGTTGGCGACAGAACCGCAGCAGCCACCAGGATGACAATTAATGCCGTTTTCCAGATGCGCACCAAAAAGCCCGCCGTGACCAAACCGATGCGAGCGAGAACATAAGTAATCGCGGGCATCTGAAAAACTACACCCATTCCTAACATCACAATGATGATGAAGTCGAAATAGTCGTCGGCCTTCAACAGCAATCGGAAGTCTGAACCCAACCCCAGTAAGTACCTGGCCGCGGGTGGGAAAATTACGTAATAGGCGAAGGCGGCACCTAGCAGAAACGAAATTGAAGACAGTGCGATAAATGGCGTCACGTAGGCTCGTTCATGGGCGTAAAGTCCGGGTGATACAAAGGCCCATATTTGCCAGAGCAAAAAAGGCACTGACAAACACACCGCGGCATAAAGCGACACCTTGACGTATAGCGAGAAAGGTTCGAGTGCAGTGGTGACGATTAGCTTGTCGTTAATCCCCGTAAAGGAGTCGTCGGTTGCGGCGAGATCAGTAGGCAGTCGAACGCCTTTAGGGATCACTGTAGTGCCCGTATATAAGGGTTCGTCTGTAAAGAGCCCAAGCTTTCCCTGAGTGTCTTTTAGGACGCGCGCGGTAACCGACGCCCCTGCCGGAATCAAACTGCTACCGAGTTTTGTTTCCTGGGAAAAAACGTAGCGACCAGAGTCGTTTTCTTTGAGCGAATTCAAAGGTTGAATGGCGGCATCACCGTTCTGGCTCGCAATCGGCACTTGCCGCCGTTGCGCATCGGCCAGTGCTCTCTCAACCGGTACCGCCAGAAAAGCGTAAATCCGATCAGCAAAAAACCAGCAGAGAGAGGCAGCCAGGAATACGAAGATAAACGACCGTATCAGACGTTTTCTTAACTCGTCCAGATGCTCCAAAAAGGACATCTGTCCGCCGAGTTCATCTTCGTCTTTCCTACTGGTTGAAAGCGTTCTTAAAAATGCTGACATTTAGTTATTAATCAAATC
>DASROI010000065.1:0-14155 GCA_035646955.1 Pyrinomonadaceae bacterium | reverse complement strand
AGGAACGCCCCTACAAGTAAGTTTGACAGGAACGCGGGCGTTAATTATCTTCGGGCCGTCTCTTTTCGTTTGAGCGGGTGTGGCGCAACGGTAGCGCATCAGCTTCCCAAGCTGAGGGTTGCGGGTTCGAATCCCGTCGCCCGCTCCAGATTTCAATCCGGCTGACTTGGCTTGGCTTCCAACTTCTTCAGCATCTCTACGCCATTGCTGTTATCAGGATTCAACTCCAGAGACTTTTTGTAGTTCGCAATCGCCAGATCTTTGTCCCCATTCGTCATATACATCTCCGCAAGGCTGTCGTAGACGTTCCACGATGTTGGGTAAAACTCGACATTTAGTTTCAGGATGGCAATGGCTTCAGCAATTTTCTTCTGTCGCATCAATCCATAGCCCAGGTTGTTGATGCGATTCTCTTCAATAGCCACACTGGTCGGTTTCTCGTCTCTTATCTTTCGATAAGCTGCGATTGCTTCCGTAGTCTTACCGCTTATCAGCAGCTCAAACGGAACTAAAGTGTCTGATGAGATTCTCTTTGCCTCGGCTGATCCATTTCGCGCAACGATTTGGAGAGAAGGTGCTGCTCCAGCTTCGGCAGCAGCGAAGGTATATTTGAGAGTGGAATCACGTCGAATGAAAGCCTTATCCGAAATCGGCAAGAGTTCAAAAGACGGATCTCCAGTCGATTGCGCGTTCAAGTTCGAACTACCTGCAATCGTGGTTATTGTCAAAACTCGATCAGCGTTAACCTGAAAACGACCGACATAATTCGCTAGTTTTGCCGCATCAACTGAAGTGATCTCGTATGGCGAGGCGAGGTACTCATCCCATTCGTACTCTTTAGCGATACCCCTGATCACCTCGTTAAGAATCTGACCATTGTCAGAATTTACCATTGCTATTGCGCCAAATCCTTTGTCCTTATTCAGGACCATCTGCGCCCGGAAACCTTCATCAGCACCGTCGTGACCAAAGTAAGTTGTCGAATTGCGTTTATCGATGAAGAACCCGAGTCCAGCTTCGTCGACAACAGGTGTGGTCATCATCGCCACGGAATTTTTTGAAAGTATTTTATTGGATCGTCCAACGAGTGACAGTTGCATCTCAATCGCGAACTTGGCGAGATCGGTAGGTGTGGTCCACAGACCAGCGGCGGCCATCTCGGGATAAACGTGAATCTTTCCCTCAACTTCGCTTCCGTTGCTTTTGTAACCAGTAGCCGCTTTCTTTCGCCAATCATCCGGGAGTGGTTGACTATAAGTACTGTTAGACATCTTCAGCGGATCTAAGACTGTCTCACGTGCAATTTCCGGATAGGGCTTCTTCTCAATATCCATGATGGTCAACTGAGCGATGGTAGTGCCGCCACCGGAATAGCGATATTTAGTACCAGGTTCGAAGTCAACGCGAACTGCTGCAGTATTCGCAGGTTTTTCTCCATCAAGAACCTGTTGTAGCGTGGGCAGTTTCTCGGTGACTGCGTAACCGGGAAAGCCATGCACCGTGGTGCCTGCGGTGTGACTGAGAAGGTTTTTCAACGTGACCTTCTTTTTTGCGGTGAACTCGTTGTCAGGCACTTTCCACGAGGTCAACTTGTCGTTGATGTTCTCGTCAAGAGACAGCTTGCCTTGTTCCACCCGTTTCATCGCTATCGCGGCATTGACAGACTTGCTGATTGAACCCGCCTGAAACATGGTGTCTGTCGTGACCGGTTCATTGGTCTCGAGGTCTTTCACGCCATACGCCCGGGCCCACTCAATTTTGAAGTCTTTGATGACCGCAACAGTGAGTCCGGGAACCTTGTAGAACTTCATTCGTTCAGCGATATTCCAACCAGGCTCACCCTTTATTAAAACGGTTGGCAGCAGGCCATCTTCTACTCTTTTGATTCTTGAATCAGAGGTGGATTGCCCGAGAGCGAGCGAACCAAAGCCGAGGGAGAAGAGCAGGAGAAAGCTGGTAAGCTTCTTCATTGGAAATCCTCCGGTTCTACTTGGATATAATTTGTCTGTTCAGCCTAAACTGACTGACTTCAGAAAGTTAACACCACTGGACTCTCATTTCTTGCACGTTTCGTGACTGCTCAACTATGCGTCCCCGATAATTCGATGAATATGAAGTCGGCTATGGGGTGCCATGAGAACCCGAGCGGCCACTCGTTAAGACAAACCGGATGTTTGTCCACAGTTAAAATGTTGAAGATCTTCGCAGATAATTCAAGAATTTGCCTGGCAATTTCTGGATCTACGGGAAATTTCTAAATTTTCTAAGTGTTTTTCCTGATTGCAGGCCTTTGCTATGCGCTCTATATTGCTGTCGGAATTTGAGCAGTCCGAACCCGAACGGTCACCGACCCCTCGGACTCTGATTCTTACGCCACAGTTCCTCGCCTAATCCTTAACTCAGCACGCGAGAGGACTGAATCAAACGCGGAAATTTTGTAAAGAGAGCCTTTTCGAATTTTTGGTGTTTTCAGTTACGAGAGGGGATACCAACTCGACATCGCGTGGCGCCTCCGGGCAGGGGACCTGCGCGACCAAGAAGGACGCCGGCTTTGGGGCGAAAGCAGGCGTCCTTCTTTTACTTTTACTTCCTGTATTCAAAGCGAGCTACATCTGATTCGCCCATGATCACAGTGTCACCCGAATTGAGTGCTGAATGGGTGACGCGAGCCGACTTAGGATCATTGATAAAAGTGCCGTTCCGAGAATCCTGGTCGACTATCACGACTCGACCATCCTTCACGCCTATCCACAAATGTTTCTTAGAGATACGCGGATCGGCCACCACGATTTGCGCTGTCGCGCTATCGCGGCCAATAAACTCGCCGTCCGGTTTGATCTCAAACTCACGTCCGGCTAATGGTCCAGACACAAATTTCAGCGAACCGTAATCGATCGACGCGTCAGCAGTGATTGCAACGGTACGCGAAAGATCTACGGTCATGCCCTGATCTTCAGCTACGCGTGGCGGAGGTGACATCGGCGGCGGCGGCGGTGGTGGCGGCATGTGAGCCGGAGGTGGAGGACTCGATTGATGTACGGGTGACGGCGAGTTACTCGCCTGATGTGCGGGTGGCGCCGGCGCAAGTGGAGGAGCTGAATGACCTTTGGGTGCCTCGACTGCCTTTTTGCCAGCTTTCCGTTTCCTCGCAATTATGAAACCGATAATTCCAAGCAAGAGTAGGAATCCAATCACGAGTACCACGACAACAATCGCAATGATTAACCACATAGGGAATCCCGCTTTCTCCCGTCCTTCAGCCTTTGCTTGTTGACTACTCTGGATCAATCGCTCGACTTCTGAGTGTTGAGGAAAGAGTCGCCTGACTTCCTCAAATTTAGGGATGGCCGAAGAGTAGTACTGATCCCAGTAATAATTGAGTCCTTCTTGGAACAACTTGTCGGTTGGTCCTTCAACGTTGGAAGCTCCCGCACTCTTGACGTACTCCATGACGGTGTTAGAAGGAACAACGAACGAGAATCCTGAAACTTCCTGACCGTTAACCGTGTCGCCACGAAACGTCAAAAGCCCCACCACCTCATTTGCATCGTTTAGAACTGGCCCACCTGAATTACCGTGAGTTGCAGCAGTGCTGGTTTGCAGAATCGGAGCACCACTGCTCGCCTGTTTCTTAGCGGAAATCTTTCCATCATTGATGGTCGCTTCATTCGCTGATTTGCTGTCGAGCAGTCCGGAGTTAAAAGTGTCGGCAGCACCCGGATAGCCAATAACAGTCACGTGATCCTGGAGCTGAACTTTTTCCGAGTCAGCCAGTTTCAAGATCGGAGCGTTTTTGACCTCAATTTTTACGATCGCGACATCCTTGCCCTGATCGTTTCCTTCGCCTGTCGGTGCACCGTATTGCTTAATCTCGAAGGGATATGAACTGCCGTCAGGAATAATCACGTGGTGGAAGAGTTTGAAACTCTGCAGGGTGCTGTGCTGGTCAATGAAATTTGCATTCAAGCTGCTTGGGTCTTTTCCGATCTGTTGTGCGATCTGACGAACCAGTTGCCAGAAGAGAGCCTGCTTTGCCTTTTCTTCTCCGTCATGAGTGGTAGAAACGACGTGTGCGTTGGTGGCGATGTAACCATTAGAGCTTATGAAGAACCCTGACCCGAGGGCTATGACCGACACGTTGTATGACTGTGGTTGGTAGCCTGGGGGTGAAAAGAGAATCTGCCCGGCTGCACCGTCGACTATTCGTACTACGGCAGGCTTACTGAACATGGCGAGGCGTTCGCCGTCAGAGACAGCCTGAACTGTAAAACGGGGCTGCGTAGGTAGAAGCGTTACTACAACGATTAGAGCGACTGTTACGACAAAGGCCAGTCTGCGCATATAGATGTTTCCTCGGGGAGTCCTTTGATTTGGTTCGCGTTGTCCGGTCCAGATACTGTAAGCATTCTTTGATGTAAGCGGTTCAATTGACCGGAAAGGTAGGTCTGAACACCGCCAGTAAACTTGCAGCAGTGTGCTTCTAAAGGAAATCCCCTTGAAAGTCAAATAAAAAGCACTCCTTTAGCCGCCTGGTGCTTTTGTACTTTGAGCTCGGTGCTCTGTACTTCGCGGAATGCACTCTGTACTTTTATTTCAAAGTCCAAAGCCAAACATTCAAGCATCAGGTCCAAAGCCCAAAGATCAAAGCCTAAAGATCCAAAATCTCTGCCGCCCGTACCGCAAAAGAACACCAGTGCCCGCGGACGTATTGCTTTAATTGAAATGTCGGGTTTTAATCACCTCCACATAACACATTTCGTTGGAGAACGAGGTAAATTTGAGTGGCACATCTGTTGCTCTCGGTATCTCAGGTCTTAGTTATTTCAGGAGGAAATAAGCGTGAAGAAGAAACTTTCGATTCTGACGATACTCATAGTCGCTGCGGTGATGGTTGGTTGCACTAAAACCGATGAAACTGCGGCGAACGCCAATGCGAACTCAAATCAAACCGCCGCAGCCACACAAGCGCCCGACAACTCGGAAATTACGACGACCGTAGATGCTTCCGGCACCAAAACCGAAACAAGAGTTTTTCGCAATAATCCGCGAGTCTCCAGGGTGGTTGTAACTACCCATAACGGTACCCGAACCGTAAAGGCCTACTCACCAAGCGGAGAGGAACGCGAAATTAAGACCAACGACCAAAATGTTCTCGAAGCCACCGGCGACAAAGTTGCCGACGCAGCCGGCTTTGTAGCAGATAAAACTGTCGATGCTGCCGGCGCGACAAAAGATAAAGCCGAAGAAATCGGCGACAAGACTGTCGATAAATCGAAGGAAATTGGCAGCAAGACAGTTGAAGGCGCCAAAACAGTGGGCGACAAGACTGCAGAAGGTGCTAAGACAGTAGGTAGCAAGACAGTTGAAGGCGCGAAGACAGTCGGAGACAAGACAGTTGAAGGCGCCAAAACAGTAGGCGACAAGACGGCTGAAGGAGCTAAAAAAGCTGGAAAGGCCGTTAAGAAAATAATTCCTTAACAGCGTTGTTCGTGACTCCTTTTATAAGGGCCAACCCCGGTGGGTTGGCCCTCTCTTTTGGAAGGCGGTGTTATACTTGCAGCTGCTACATCGAGTAGAAGTTGGGAGGGGGCATGGCTGAAACATCGAGATATACCATTATCTGTCCGTGTTGTGAGGCGACGCTGACTATCGATGCGCAAACGGGGGCCATGATCTCCCACGAAGAAAAGGCGAAACCGCTTGCGTCCTTCGACGAGATGGTTAAGGGCCTGGACAAACAAAAGCAGATGAGAGAACAGATATTTGCCCAGGAATTGAGTTCGATGAAGGACCGGGATCGAATCCTCGAAGAAAAATTCCAGGAAGCTATGAAGCGTGCGGATAAAGACAAGGATAAGCCTTACCGCAACCCTCTCGACATTGATTGAACACCCTGGAACACCACACCACTTTGTCCGATAACTTTAATCGCTGGAGATTCTGGATGCTTTCAAAGTATTCATTTCGTAACCTTTGTGTAACTGCGCTTCTACTGACCTCGGGTTTTGTCGCTATCAGTCAGGAACGCATGCCCCAGTTGAAGTTCAACGATCGAAAACTGGCAAATGGCTTGAGAGTCCTCAGCGTACCGGATTCTTCGAGTCCCACGGTCGCAATCCAGGTGTGGTACCACGTTGGTTCGAAGGATGATCCGCCCAACCGTAGCGGCTTCGCGCATTTGTTTGAGCACATCATGTTTAAGAGTACAAAGAACATGAAGTCTGAAATGATGGACCGCCTCACCGAAGATGTTGGCGGTTTCAATAACGCCTCGACGAATGACGATGTGACAATCTATTACGAGGTCGTGCCGTCGAATTATCTTGAAACTCTGATCTGGGCCGAGGCCGACAGATTGTCAGGACTGAATGTTGATGACGCCAATTTCAAATCAGAACGTGATGTCGTAAAGGAAGAATTTCGCCAGAGTGTGCTAGCGCCGCCCTACGGAAAGTTCGAGTACTACCTGCAGCAGAAGTCATTTGCAGTCCATCCTTACAAACGGCCTACGATTGGGAGTATCGAAGATCTCGACGCTGCTTCGCTCAAGGATGTCCAGGATTTCCATTCAACCTATTACCGGCCTGATAACGCAACGCTGGTTGTTGTCGGCGACTTCGATCAAAAACAACTCGATGCCTGGGTTGATAAATATTTTGGTCCAATCGCAAAGCCCGCAACGCCGTTGCCTCGAGTCAATGTGCAAGAACCTCCGAGGAAGGCCGAACAGAGATTTACCGAACGAGGTTCGAATGATCTTCCGGCAGTGGGCATTACCTATTTGACTCCGAAGCAAGCTGATGCCGATCAGGCTGCGCTGAGAATTGCCGACGTGATTCTCTCGGGAGGTGAATCATCGCGTCTTTATCACTCACTCGTCTACGAACAACAGTTGGCAGCGGAGGCAAGCTCAAGCGATGAAACGCGTGAGGATGTCAGTCTCTTTGTGCTGACGGCGGTTTTATCAGAGGGCAAAAAACCTGAAGACGTCGAGCGCTCATTACTCGCTGAAATTAAAAAACTTCAGGACATACCTGTTTCTCAAGCGGAATTGGACAAGGCGAAAAACCAGGTCATCACCGATCAACTGCGACAACGTGAGACGAGTAACGGGAAAGCATTAGCACTAGGCGAGGCCGCTGTCTTGTTAGGTGATCCCAATCGGGTGAACACGGACCTTTCAAAATTGCAGGCGGTAACCGCCGCCGACATTCAACGAGTAATGAAAAAGTATTTTGCTGATACGGGTAAACTTGTTCTTTATTACCTACCTGAGGCTAAGACGGGACAGGGCGATCGAAAGCCCAGCAAGGAGGGAAACTAAGATGAGAGCAAAACTGTCCTTCTTGCTGCTTAGTATTTTGTTGTTCGGGGCTTTCTCTTTAAGAGTCTTCGCACAAACTCCGCAAGCCACACCGCCGCCTCCGGCCGCACCACGAACCATTACTTTCCCGAAGCCTTCAGAACAGACTTTGCCAAACGGGTTGCGAGTGATCGTTATTGAAAGGCATGAAAGCCCATTGGTTTCGGCGCAGCTGGTTGTCAAAAACGGTGGAGAAGTTGATCCGCCGGAATTAGCGGGTCTCGCTGATATGACCGCTAACCTGATCACCAAGGGGACGCAGACTCGTAGCGCAACGCAAATTGCTGAAGAGATTGAGAGCCTCGGCGGTGCGTTGGATTCAGGCGCGCGTTGGGACTCGTCGTACGCAACAGTCAGCGTGATGTCCAACAAAATTCGCAAGGCTCTTGAGATCCTGGCCGATGTCGTCAGGCGACCCACCTTTAAAGCTGATGAAGTTGAACGGCTCAGACAACAGAACCTGGACAATTTGATGCTTGCGCTCAGTGATCCTGGCTCCATCGCCCGTTTTGTTGCAGCGCGAGTTGTGTTTGGTGACACACCATACGGACATCCGATCGGAGGAACCCCCGAATCCTTAACTCGCATTACTCCGTCAGATATCGCAAAACTTCATTCGCGCTACTACCGGCCGGATAATGCAATTCTCGTAATTGGTGGAGACATTTCTGCGAAGGACGGTCTGGATATCGCGTCTCGTTATTTTGGGGATTGGCAAAAACCCAGCGATCCTCTTGCTGAACAAACTGCAACCAAAGAGAGTAGCCCCAACGCCGATGGTCGCGTTGTAGTAATTGATAAACCGGATGCGGGTCAGGCTGCAGTCTACCTTGCGCGAACAGGTATCAATCGTCGGGATCAGGACTACTTCCGGGGCATCGTCGCGAACTCAGTACTTAGTGGGTATTCGGGTCGATTGAACCAGGAAATTCGTATCAAAAGAGGCTTGAGTTATGGTGCTGGCAGTTCCCTCGACGCGCGCCGCGATGTTGGGCCATTTGTTGCTTCGGCCCAAACAAAGAACGAGTCGGGAGCTCAAGTTGCTGATCTGCTCTTAGGCGAGCTTGGGCGGTTGTCGTCTGCGCCGCCAAACGAAGTCGAATTGACACCCAGGAAGGCTGTATTAATTGGCAACTTCTCCCGAAACCTCGAGACTGCAAACGGTCTCGTTTCGCAGATTGCTTCGCTTGCTTTGTATGGGCTGAGTCTCGATGAGATCAATCGTTACATCAATAATGTGCAAGGAATTGTTCCAGCGGATGTGCAGAAATTTGCTGGGACGCGCTTAGATGTTAAAACGAGCAACCTTATTATCGTTGGCAACGCGAAGGCGTTTCTCCCCGAATTGCAAAAACACTTTTCAAAGATCGATGTGATTCCGATCTCCCAATTGGACTTGAACTCGGCGAGCTTAAGAAAGCCTGCGACGAAATAGTCAATCAGCTGTTCTGAAAAACCGTGCTGGTCCATTTTGCGCCTTTTACGTCTCATTCACGCCGCGCTTCAGCCCGGTGACGAACGGTCCACTTTTCGTCAACCGTTTCAACGGTTTATTGGTTGTGGTGAATGAAACCTCGGATGTGTAAAAACGGATCACTACCCGAAGCGCGTGCAGCTTGACTATTATCAGCGGATTCGCATTATAGAGCCGGAGAGGAAATAGGTGCTCCTACAATGAGATTTAGAACACTATCAAAAGAGTTTGCGATCGCGTTCGTTGTACTGTTAACTTTTGCGGTTTGCAGCAAAGCCCAATTACCTGTCGACGGCGTTGACGCGCGGACTGACACCAAAGAGTTGGCAAGGCAATTATCGAGTCCAGACGCCAACGTCAGACAGCGAAGTGCAGAAGCGCTTGCCAAGCTCGCAAACAAGGACCAGGAAAAATTAGTTGAAGGCTATCAACTCCAGGAAAAGAATAAACAGGTCCGACTCGCCCTCGATTGGGCACTTTACCGAATGGGGCACGAAGATGCTTTGTTCCGAGTGGTGAAGGATCTGGATTCAGGGAGACAGGACCAGGCCATTGGCTACCTTTCTGATCTGGAAAATCCGGAAATGCTTTATCCGTTTCTAAAAAAAACCAACAACCCACCACGAGTGAACGCAGGCTTACTTAAAGCGTTGGCGAAGATTGGTAACGCTGAAACACTCGAGGTTGTGAAGCCTTACCGGGAGTCAGTCCAGCAATATGTCGCTGAAGCCGCCGAACTCGCCTACGATGAAATCGAAAAGCGGTTAGGGGCGGACTCTCAGTCCACTCGATCCAGACCCCGGACAGTAGATAAAAACCCCGAGCGTCCCTGATAGTTGGAAGTTGACGGCTCCAAGATCACTGAGGCATCAAACTGCATCCGAACCTGCGCACATTTCTCGAGTTACTCACGCGAGAAAACGAAATCGTCACAATCCATACCGAGGTCGATCCGTATCTTGAACTGGCGGAGATCCACCGGCGTGTAATTGCGACCGGTGGTCCAGCATTGCTATTCAATCGAGTAAAGGGAAGCAGGTATCCGGTAGTTACGAATCTGTTCGGTACCGACAGAAGGATTGAATTGGCTTTTGGTCCAAAGCCTGAACGGTTGGTAAAGGATCTTGTTCACATTGCGGAATCGATCTTGCCACCTCGGCCGGCAGAGTTATGGGAACGACGCTCAGTGGCACTCGACCTGCTGAAACTTGGGACAAAGAATACAAGTCGTGCACCGGTAACACAGGTGATTGATCGACCGGCGAGGCTGGATCAGTTGCCGGTACTCACGACATGGCAGGAAGACGGTGGTCCATTTATCACGCTGCCGCTCGTTTATACCGAACATCCTGTTACAAAGAAGCACAACCTCGGAATTTATCGCGTGCAGGTCTACGACCGTGGTGTAACCGGAATTCACTGGCAGATACAGAAGGGTGGTGGATTCCATTACGCCGAGGCCGAACGACTGAATCAGTCGTTACCGGTGTCAATTTTTCTGGGTGGACCACCAGCTTTGATCCTTGCCGCTATTGCCCCACTCCCAGAGGATGTGCCTGAGCTAGTGTTGGCTTCACTCCTGGCTGGCGAGAAGGTACGGATGACCAGGAATCCGTTGGGGCAGGGTCATCGAATACCCGCCGAGGCGGAATTTGTATTGCTGGGTCAGGTGCCACCGAAAGTGCGACGACCGGAAGGTCCATTCGGAGATCACTACGGCTATTACTCACTGATACATGATTATCCAGTCTTTCAGGTGGACGCTGTTTGCCATCGACGGGACGCAATTTATCCGGCTACTGTAGTTGGTAAGCCGCGCCAGGAAGATTTCTTCATTGGCGACTATTTGCAAAAATTGTTATCGCCCCTGTTTCCACTGGTCATGCCATCAGTACAGGACTTGTGGACGTATGGAGAAACGGGCTTTCACTCGTTGTGTGCTGCCGTGGTCCAGGAGCGCTACGGTCGTGAGGCGCTGGTTTCTGCTTTTAGGATTCTTGGTGAGGGGCAATTGTCGCTGACCAAGTTTTTGATTCTGACAGACACTCCGCAGGACCTCAAAAACTTTCCGAAACTACTGGAACACGTGCTGGAACGTTTCAAGCCCGAGACTGATCTGTTTGTGATTTCCAATGTCTCGATGGATACGCTCGACTACACGAGTGGAAAAGTTAATGAAGGTAGCAAGGCCATTATGCTGGGACTCGGCGATGCGGTCCGTACTCTGCCGTCGGAATTTCGCGGCCAGCTTCCGCATTGGATTTCACGAGCCGAAGTCTTTTGCCGCGGATGTTTGGTTCTGGAAGGTGCGAGTTATGAGAGCGATGACTCGCTCGCTAGCCGGGTCGCTCAGGAGCAAGTGTTTGCCGAGTGGCCTTTGATTATTTTGCACGACGACGTTCGAGTTGCTAAGTCCGCGGCTGATTTCTTGTGGTCCACCTGGACTCGTTTCGAGCCGGCCTCCGACATCTACTCGCCACAAATCGATATCACACGGCATCACCTGGTCTATCGTGCACCAATCGTGATTGATGCGCGCACCAAGCCCGGCTTTCCTGATGAGCTGATTGTTCGTGGTGATATTGCGCAACGCGTCGACCGGCGCTGGCCCGAGTACTTTCCGAAGGGGTTGGAGGTGGGTTAGGAGGTAAACAACCGGATCGTGAACACTGCGCCGCCGTCGGAGTTATTCGCAGCTGTCAGTGTCCCACCGTGCTCAGAGATCACGCGGTGCGTTAGCGCCAGACCAACTCCGTGGCCCTTAGCCTTCGTCGTGAAAAATGGAATGAAGATCTTTTGCAACTGGTTAACCGGAATTCCAATGCCACTGTCCTTAACTTCAATCACCGCCGATTTTTTTCCACTCTGATCAGCTTCCGTGAACGACCTTACCGCAACGACGCGACGCTCGGAGTCCTCTGAAATTGCTTCAGCCCCATTTCGCATTAGATTCAACGCGGCCTGACGCAGCATCCGCTCGTCAGCTCGCACTGTAACTGTTGGATCAATTTCGGTCGTCAACTCGACTCGTAACTCGGTAAATAACTGCTGCACTTCGAGAGCGCAATCCGAAATAAGTTCACTCAGATTCACGTTTTCAAGGTGCAACGGCTGGGGACGAGCGAAATTCAGAAACGACGTTACCATTTCCGATAGACCACGTACTTCACTCAGCAACGAGTCGGCAGCGGTTCGCGCATTTTCGTTCAGCTCCATGCTCTGCAACAATTGCACATAGCCTTGCAGTGCCGCTACGGCATTCTTGAACTCATGCGCCAAACCCGCAGACATCTCACCCAGACTCTCGAGGTTATTCTTTAGCGCGACCTGCTCCCGCAGTTCCGTTACTTCCGTGATGTCTGTTAAGAGACACAGCGCTCCGCGTGGCCCTCGATCGGCGGGCAGTTCTATCGGACCAATTGTCGCACCGAAGCGTCTGAGTTGCCCGTCGCGTGAAACCGTCTCGACTTCTGCCCGCCTGAACACAGTTCCTTGTTTCAGGCAATCTGAAACCATTTTCACCAGTTCGATGTGGTTGGCGAATAGGCTCTCGTAGTGCTGATTTAACGGCGTTCCATTGACCTCGAGCAGTGCGATTCCGGGTGGATTGACTGACATCGATAGACCCTGACCATCAAAGGCAATCAGTCCTGAAGGTAAGCTGGCCACGATACGTTCGCTGAATTTTTCAGCAGATGTAGCTCGTTCGCGTGCTTCAAGACTTAACTTCTCGAGCTCTTTACGTTGCTCTTGTAGTTGCGCGACGACTGACTGGAAAGTCTCGAGAACAAACTCCGCTTCGTCCAGGGATTTGGGAAGTTGCGATGTTGCGGAGGCTCGCTCGGCTTCATCGACAAGTCGATTATATGGTCGTAATAACCATCGCAATACAACCAGCATGCAAAGCAGGCTTCCAAGGAGAATCGCAATGAACGCAGCCAGGAGTATTGGACCGCGAAAGGCCGGACTTGGTGGCGTAAATGCGTAAAGCAGAATTGCAAACAGCACGGCCAGCAGGAACAGCCCTCCTAACATGGTCATGCCGAATTGAAATCGGTTGGAATAGAGCATTTTGGAGTGCGCGGCGTGGCGGCGCTTTGTTATACCGGTTAAATGTAGCGTGGGTGGATTTCCAAAATCCCCTGTTTTCAAAACCCAGTCAGGCCGGCACGTTGTCAAACCAGTTACCTGTGATGTCAGGAGCCCTAAAAAAGCGCCGCCAGGCCGGCGCACTCCAAGGATCATCTGAACTGGCCCGCGTACCATTCGACGAGGTGTGAACCCCAGAGCAAAGCGGCAATCGCTCCGAGCCCCAGGAAGACTCCAAATGGCAAGAGCATCCGCATATCACGTTTGCCTTGTCGGGCCATTAAAAGAATTCCAATGATCGAACCAGACAGCACGCCGACGAAGATTGTGAGAATTGTGAGTCGCCAACCCAGGTACGCTCCGACCATGAACATCATCTTCACGTCGCCGAGACCCATTGCTTCGATTCCTCGAAGCCGTTCCCAGGTCCAACCCATAAGCCACAGTGAGCCACCGCCAATGAGGGCTCCGATTCCCGCACCAATAATCGAGACGGTCCAGATTGGAAGATCGGCAAAGGCGCCATGCATCAACGAAGGTAGATCGTCGAAGTGTGGTGGTCCAATTAGAGGAATGACAATCCGCGCAACAGCCGCAAACACAATCCCTGGATAGGTAATGACATTCGGCAGGATCATGTGCTCTGCGTCGATAAACACGAGCGCAACGATAGCGGCCACAAACGTGAGATCGAACGGTAGAGCAACACTGAGACCATCGTGCCAGGCGACTGCGACAAATAACAAGGCTGTCAGCAATTCGACCGCAGGGTAGCGTGGCGAAATTCGCTTCTTGCAACCACGACACTTACCGCCGAGGACGACATAGCTGAGAACGGGAATATTGTCGTAAAAGGCGATGACCGCGGAGCAGTTTGGACATTTGGAATTTGGAAAAACTATCGACTCCTCGCGAGGGACGCGATGGATCACGACATTCAGAAAACTTCCGAAGATGGCGCCGACTACTCCGGCGAAAATGTAACCAAAAGTTGCGGGAATCAAGTTGTAGTCTGGTAGGGCCAGTAGCTGAGCATCAAGCATGCTGGAAAGCATTGTAACTTGCTTGCGATCGTGTGACTAGAAAGATTTTTGTGAGGGTGGACTTAGGACTTAGGTCTTGGGATTTAGATCACCGACGGTGCCAAGCTTCCAAACATAAAAGGTCAAAGTCCCAAGGCCAAAGCCCAAAGGCCAAAGATCCAACGGCCTCAACTGTCTTTCCTCCCC
>DASROI010000064.1:0-4263 GCA_035646955.1 Pyrinomonadaceae bacterium | reverse complement strand
AGTTCGTGATGATGGAACTGCGGGTGACGCAAGTTCTTCACCCGAGAAACTCGGCTCTTATCAAATGATTGCGGGCCTGTGGGACGATTTGGATCTCCGCACCGCGAGCCGAGCTGACGCCGGCATTTATGTAACTCAGCTATCCAGTCCAAACCGCATCATTTTCAGGTGGCAGGGAGTGCCGTGTAATTTCGATGACGTCAACTGCACCGGGGGCGATCCCGTGAACTTCGAGATCGAACTGCGTGCCGATGGGGTGATCAAGACGCGATACGGCGCAGGCAATACGAATCTGTTCCCGACAGTCGGACTTGGTCTGGGCGCACCCGACGGTTATGCGATTCCTTCTCACACCTTTAGCAATGATCTCCCGAAGAGTCTGACGAACGCCCAGGAAATTACATTTACACCACGGGCGCCACTGGTTAGTACGATCGCGTTCACACAGGCCACATTCAACACAACCGAGGCCTCGAGTGGTTTGAATGTTGCGGTTAAACGAACTGGTGACACTGCCGGCGTTTCAACCATCGATTACGCCACCAGCGATGCCGCCGGCGCGCTTGCCTGTGGTACTCCGAGTGGTAACGCCTCGTCCCGATGTGACTATTTGACCACGGTAGGAAAGTTAACTTTTGCACCAGGTGAAACTGACAAGACAATTGTTGTTCCGATCGTCAATGACGTATTTGTCGAAGGCGCTCAAATCTTCACCATCACGTTAAGCAATCCGTCTGGCGCTTTGTTGGGAGCTCAATCAACCGCCAAGCTCGAGATAAATGACGATGCGGGCGAAGGCGGCGTCAATCCAATTGATCGACCTGACTTTTACGTTCGCCAACATTACATCGACTTTCTCAATCGAGAGCCTGACGCCGGCGGACTGGATTTTTGGTCTCATGAGATCACTGTTTGCGGAGCTGATCCACAGTGTATTGAAGTTAAGCGGATTAACGTTTCAGCAGCCTTCTTCATTTCTACCGAATTTCAAGAGACTGGCTACCTCGTTTATCGCTTCTACAAAGCGGCCTTCGGAAATCTACCCGGAGCGCCAGTTCCTATAGGCTTCACAAACTTCCTGCGTGACACCCAGGAGATTGGTAGAGGCGTGCAGGTTGGAGGCCCGAACTGGGAGTCTGTCCTGGAGACTAACAAACAGAATTACGCACTGGCGTTTGTCCAGAGCGGGGAATTCCAAACACTCTACGGCACCAAGAGCGCTACTGGTTTTGTGGACACACTCAATGCAAATGCTGGTAACGTGCTGTCGGCAACCGAAAGGTCTAACTTGATTGCGTTGTTCGGAAACACCCCGAACGACCTGTCAAAGCAAGCCCAGGTACTCCGAGCAGTGGCAGAGGATGGTGATTTACGAACAATGGAAACCAATAAAGCATTCGTGCTGATGCAGTACTTTGGCTACCTGCGACGAAGTCCGAATTCGGCTCCCGACACAGATTTTAGTGGGTATAACTTTTGGTTGACCAAGCTGAATAACTTTGGCGGGAACTTTGTGGCGGCCGAGATGGTGAAAGCATTCATCACTTCAGACGAATACCGCCACCGCTTCGGGCTCTGACCCTTGGAGTGCGCCGGCCCCGGCGGCGCTTTGTGATATCGAACCTCAAAGCTTTACAAAGCTCTCGCCTCAACGGCGCTTTGGTGTATTATTTATTTCTCGTCAAATTTTTTGCTGGCACTAGTGAATTCTCATCAAATTTTTGATACTGTAAAGACCATGACGCTCATTGCGACCTCTGGCGAGCGGAAAAGTTCCTGACCTCATTGCTCAGCGGGCGCAAACTCATTTACCACGTAACATAGAGTGTCTGTGCGAAACTGACGCACTCGGTTATCGGTAAGCTCATCGCCGGCGAACTTCATGCTGATCGACCTTCGCCGCGATTGAAAACTATCATCGACACATCGGAGCAATCGCTGTCTCGCGTTCGGGCGTCTTCCCGCCTTGAAAATCCTGTGCGCGTAAATTTGGCGCCGCAGGGCGGACAGTTCTTCAACGCTTTCTAACAAGCTAAACCTATTCGGAGTTCAAATGATCATGAATGCAAGACACTCGATCCTGTATCTACTCACCTTGATTTTATGTGCGGGAGCAATGGTTCCTGGTTTTGCTCAAACCGCTCCCACCGGATACGAGCGCGACCGAGGGCGCGCAATGCTCAATATCATCAAAAACGATCTAAAGAAGTACTATTACGATCCTACTTTCCACGGTATGGACCTCGACGCGCGATTCAAAGAAGCTGAAGAGAAGATGAAGACAGCAGCTTCTCAAGGACAAATCCTGGGTATCATTGCGCAGATCCTTGTTGAACTCGACGATTCTCATACCTATTTCGTACCGCCGGCCAGATCTTTCACTACTGAGTACGGTTGGCAAATGCAAATGATCGCCAACAAATGTTACGTCATAGCAGTTAAGCCTGGCAGCGACGCGGAAGTTAAAGGTCTGAAGGAAGGCGATGAGATTATTAGCGTCGACGGAATTGGCCCGATTCGCGAAAATCTGTGGAAGATCAACTACACCTACCAGGCCCTACGTCCGCGCTCGGGAGTACGCTTAGTTGTTATCAAACCTGATGGTAAGGAGCAGCAGGTCGATGTAATGGCCAAGGTAACCGAGGGCAAACGGGTATTGGATCTTACGGGGAGCGACTCAGGCAGTGACATATTTGATCTCATCAGGCAGTCAGAAAATCAGGAACGACTCGACCGGCATCGTTACTACGAGCTCGGAGAGGAGCTGTTCATCTGGAAGATGCCCGCATTTGATCTTAGTGAACCCAAAGTCGATGAACTGCTGGGCAAAGCCAAGAAACGCAAATCGCTGATTCTGGACCTCCGCGGCAACGGCGGCGGATACGAAACAACGCTGCTGCGCATGATTTCCAACTTGTTCGATCACGATATAAAGCTCGGAGAGGTGAAGCGGCGTAAGGAAACCAAGCCCCTCGTCGCAAAGACACGCGGCGACGGCACTGTCCCTGGAAAACTAATCGTCCTTATCGATAGCAAATCGGGTTCAGCCGCAGAGCTCTTCGCGCGCACAGTGCAACTGGAAAAACGGGGTGTTGTGATTGGTGATGTTTCGGCCGGAGCAGTAATGAGATCCAAGCAGTACGATCACAATCTCGGTACGGATACAGTTATATTTTTTGGCGCCAGTATTACTGATGCCGACGTTGTCATGACTGATGGTAAGAGTCTCGAACGAGTTGGCGTGATTCCTGACGAAGTCAAGGTGCCAACGGCTTCGGATCTGGCAGCTAAGCGGGATCCAGTACTAGCCTACGCCGCAATTCTGGCTGGAGTTAACATCTCCCCTGAAAAAGCCGGTGCCCTCTTTCCAATTGAATGGAAAAAGTAGGCTGAGTGGTCAAGACCTTTGGAAAAACTCTGCCTTAATGTCTATACAAAGAAAAACCCCGCTCGATTAGAGCGGGGTTAATCTCTTTACAGCTTACCCTTAGCGAACTTTAGAAGCGCGCATTGTATTCGTTCGACAGGATGAATGCCTTCACCATCTCTGCCTGAACAAAGTTGCCATTGAACTGGTTCAGCTTGTTAAGCCAGAAATTGTACCCGTTGAAGTTGCTGTCAGGAGCGTCGTCAGGATTTCGCCTCAAATAGCCAAAGTACTGAATCAAGACAAACGCCGGGTTGTACTCACGTTGGTGCAGGTTTGCATTTTCAGCAATGGCACGAACTACTTGAGCACGCTTGGCAGCGTCAGTTGGAGTCGTTCCCAATATGGCTTCAAGGCTTGCTTTCTCTGTGCTTGAGAGCACCTTGCCAGCATTGTTGTCGAGCTTGTCGACAATCTGCTGCGAGGTCAGATCCTTATAGGCATCAACAAACTGTTGGCGTTGGACAAAAGTCAGCGCGAACGCATTTTTATTACTCTCGAGCAGCGCTTGCCAGCCTTGAGCTCCGACGACTACTCCATTGCCGATCGCCCGAGTATCAGGCATGAAGTTTTCGCGACGCACCGGGACTGGCTTATTCGCTAAGTTTCCGAAACCGGCCTTGTACATCTTGTAAACAAGATATCCCGTCTCTTGAAACTCGGTGGAAAGGAAAAAGGCGGCTGAAACGTTGATACGCTTAACGTCGAGACAGTTGGCATCTGAGCCGCAATCGGTTATTTCCTTCTGCCAAAACCCTAATCCACTCTGATCCGGAAAACGACTCAGGAAGTCGACGTATTGAGTGCTGACGAAGAAATCAGCATCCTGGATAGTT
>DASROI010000063.1:0-13745 GCA_035646955.1 Pyrinomonadaceae bacterium | reverse complement strand
TGCTGGGACAGGTCAGTACCGATTCGCGGTAGCGTCGGGTGCGTCTCAGAATGCTGATAACTGGTTGATCCGCGAGACTCACCCGACGCTACCGCGAATCGGTACTGAACCTGGCCCAGCAAGTCTTTCTTTGTTGCGGCTGCGCTGTGCTTTGCACAAAAACTCTAATCTTGGTGAGTGGCGAGCGATCAGTACAGTACCGCGAGCGAAGCGCGGCGGTGGCACACGCCACGAAACGATTATCCAGGCCGAGAGTTGAGGGTACCATCCGGTCGCTTCGCTCGCGGTACTGTACTGTTGGCATGTTACTTTTTGTGCAAAGCTGCTGCGCTGGGACTCATCTTTAACTGGCGGGAGACTAACATTGGCTGAAACAGAGGTTCTGATAATCGGATGCGGAATCGCCGGAGCAACTGCGGCTCTTCGACTGGCCCGGAATCCACGTCGCCAGATCACAATGATTACTCGCGCTCATGAGAGCCGGGAATCAAATACTCGCTACGCTCAAGGTGGAATTATTGGACGTGGTCCAGACGACACTGCCGAACTTCTCTACGAGGACATCATCGCTGCCGGAGCCGGTGTTACTTCTCCAATCGCAGCTCGGATACTTGCAGACGAGGGCCCAGCGTTACTCAACGAAATACTTGAAGGAACTGCTCATGTCGTTTTCGATCACAATAAAGAAGGCGATCCAGTCTGGGGACAAGAGGCCGCCCACTCGCGTCGACGGATTCTTCATGTTGGCGATGCCACGGGTCAGGCCATCATTACCGGTCTGATCGAAGCGGTCAAACAGTGTCCCAACATTCGGATTGAAACTGATGTAACCGCAGTTGATTTGATCACGTTTCCTCATCACTCACGCGATCCACTCGATAATTATCGCGCAATCTCATGTCACGGAAGTTATGTTTTCAATCGAAATGAAAAGACGGTGCATCGCTACCTGGCAAACAAAACGATACTTGCGACCGGCGGTCTTGGTCGGATCTATAGGAACACCACTAATCCGATAGGTGCTCGAGGTGATGGTCTGGCCATGGCCCATCGAGCCGGCGCTCGGATAGCGAATGCTGAGTATGTGCAATTTCATCCGACGGCCCTCGCCGCGCCGGGAAAGGAAGGCATGTTGATCAGTGAAGCTGTTCGAGGCGAGGGCGGAGTGTTGCTTACTCCGGAGCTGGAACCGTTCATGGCGAATTATTCGCCGCAATGGAAAGACCTTGCGCCGCGTGATGTTGTGGCGCGCGCCATACATCATGAGATGGAAACAAAAGGGTACTCCTACGTTTTGCTCGACATTGCGTCGCATATGCCGGCAAAAGCGATTCGAGAGCGCTTTCCGTTCATCTACAACGAATGTTTGAAGGTTGGTCTGGATATCTCGCGTGAACCAGTACCGGTAGTGCCCGCAGCGCACTATTTTTGCGGCGGAGTTCTTGTCGATGAGTGGGGACGTTCGGATATCGAGAACTTATACGCAATCGGCGAGATCAGTTGTACCGGAGTGCACGGTGCTAATCGGCTCGCGTCAACTTCTTTGCTGGAGGGACTGGTTTGGGGAAACCGCGCTGCCATCCGGGTTGAAGAAACACTTGACTCTTCGGCGAATGCGACGCCGAAGTTTGACGATATTCCGAGATGGGATGAGAGTGGTCTGAGTGCTGAGCCCGACCCGGCATTGATTCAAGGTGACATGCAGACGATTCAGAACATCATGTGGCATTACGTAGGCCTGGTCCGAAATGCTGATCGACTGTCTCGGGCGATTCGAGAGCTACGGCATCTGTGGAATGAGATTGAAACGTTTTACCGGACCACGAAACTGTCGGATGGGCTGATAGGGTTGCGTAACTCGATTGAAGTTGCCTTGATTGTAGCCCAGGCCGCTCAGCACAATCGCCAGAGCCGGGGGTGTCACTACCGGCAGGATGCGGTGTCGGTGGAAGGGGAGGGAGACCGGTTGATTTGAGGTGGGGGTTAGATTTTATTTTTCATTGGTCAGTGATCAGTGAACGACCGCTTATTTTTCATTGGTCATATTGGTCTTTGCCCAAGACCCAAACCCCAAGACCAAAGATCAAAGACCCAAAGTTCAGCCCCTCACCAATGCTCAAGCACAGAGCGTAGCCGTTCCGCTTCGCGATTGAAACGAGGTGATTGGCACTCTTTGACCAATTCAAGATAGAACTTCAGGTGGGTCCTTGCTTCCTCGATCTTTTCTTCGGCTAACTCATTGTTACCAGCGGATCGAGCAAACGTAGCACTTGCGACAAATACATCAACGTATAACGGACCAAGCCAGAGTTGACTCACTTTTGATTCGGTTGGTCCAACAAAGGCGAACGTTTCACGACATACCCGCTCGGCTTCTTCTAATTCCTTCCCATTAAAAGCACCTGACAAGGCTCGCTGATACCGAACCGTTGCGTAGCATCGCAGCGCTTCAAACCTCGAGTAGATCAAGTGCGAAGGAACCTCTGTCAAATTCTCAGACGCCAGTGTCAACGCTTCATCAAATCTTCCCAGTTTTGTGAGCAGTACTGCCAGGTTTGGTTTGTGCAACCACTTCAAGCGATTCTCACCGATGGCTTCAGCAAGAGCCAGCCCATCTTCAAAGTTTTTCTCGGCTTCCATCAACTGGCCAAGTTCCGTGTGACAGTGAGCTGCAAAAAAATGAGTCCAGGCCTTTCGCTCGCGAGACTGAAGCTTTGCGGCTAACGCAAACTCTTTTTCCGCATACTCCAGACCTAACTCGTACGCGCCCGTATGGACCGTATTCTCACCAAGAAATTCGTAGCCAGTCGCCTCGGCAAAGTAGATGTTGTGACGCGTGCCGAATTCAACGGCCCGGTTGGCCCATTGATTCGAGTCGTCGTAGAGACCGTAGTGCTGATACCCGCCCGCCAGGTAAGCATAAAGTTGGGCGAGCATCGGCGCCGCGAAAGAACTCACACGCTCGCCTTCGGCTGTAGGCACTGTTAGTTCATTCGCGCGCATGAGGATTTCAATCGCCTTCTTGTGACGACCGGCGAGGTGATGAAACCGTGCCTGCGTCGACAATGCGTTGGCTGTTTCAAGCGGATTCGCAACCGGATCAAGTGTCTGCAGCGCTTGCTCTATATACTCGAGTCCTCGCGGGTCGCCATTTGTCACGAGCGACGCAGCTGCCTCCGTTTGGAGCCTTGCTCGCACTGCCGGATCTTTCGCGATCTCCAACGCCCTTTCGAAGTGTTCACCGGCAAAGACTGTTTCTCCGTGAAGCATGTAGGCTTTGCCGATTGCTTCTTCCTGGGCCACCTGCTCCTCGACCAGACCAAGTGCTTCAGCGCAATCGCGCGCTTTGGCATAGGCAGCAACTGCCTCGTCAAAAGCAAAGACGCGTTCTGCTTCGTGTGCCGCCTTTTTCGCATAGAAAAGGCCACGTTCGTGATCGCCGGCCTGAATATAATGATGGGCCAACTTTTCAACGGCGCAGACGGTTTTTTTGCACCGTTGCTCAAGCCCTTCAGCAGCAAGCCGGTGCAGGCGACGTCGACGAATAGGATTTAGCTCCTCGTACAGTACTTCGCGAATTTTGTCGTGAGTAAAAATGAACGACTCGTCATTACTCGTGATAAGTTGCGCACCGGCTGCTTCATCAAGCGCGTCGAGCAGCTGATCTTCGTTCTGTTTTGAAGCCGCGATGAGCTCATCGAAGGTAAATACTTTTCCGAGAATGGCGCTCACGCGGAGTACTTCGTTACATTCCTGGCTGACACGATCGAGACGATGCCCGATTGCCTCTTTAACGCTCTGCGGAATCAAAAGTTGATCGAGGTCGCAACGCTGCCAGTGCCCATTCTCGCGTCGCACGGAGCCGCTTTCGATTAGCGCCTTCAATACTTCTTCTACAAAAAAGGGATTACCTTCAGTCTCACGATGGACTGCAGCGACAAACTCACCACTGACATGTTCGCCCAATAGCGCGTCAATTTGCGCTCCAGTTTCGTTGGGATTGAAACGTCTCAGCGCGATACGGGTGATCAACCGTTCGCGATTCCAATCGACGAGTGCTTTTGCCAGCGGGTGTGCCCGATCCAGTTCGGTTTCGCGATAAGCTCCAATCATGAGAACGCGCTCATTCCGGAGTTGCCGCAAAAGGTGGCCCAACAACCAGAGAGTGCCGCGATCGGCCCAGTGCAAATCGTCCGCGTAAAAGAGAAGCGTCTGTCGCCTGGCGATATTCGAAAATACCTGGGAGACGGCGTCAAAAAATAGAAGACGCTCTTCGTGAGGCGCCAGCTCTTGCCGTTCGGCAAATGGGCCTAAGCGAGTCTCGATTTCAGGAGCTAGTTTGGCGATTTGGGCCGCGGAGTCGGAAAGTAGATCGCGAAGTTTCTGGTCGTCTTTTTCGTCTCGTACCCACCGGCGAAAAGCTTCCACAAAAGGAAGATAAGGTGTGGTTGCTTCATATTCGTAGCATCCGCCGCTTAGGACCAGTGCGCCATCAACGGCCGCTTGTATTGTGATTTCGCGTGCCAGGCGCGTTTTTCCGGCGCCTGGTTCACCGCTCAGTAGGACTGCGTGACCTTTACCTTGACGCGCTCGTTGCCAGATTTCGCTGGCTTCCGCTAACTCGGTTGAGCGCCCAACGAGCCGGCCACGCGAAAGGGCATCCAGAATTGCAACGCTTGGTGCTGCATCCTGATCAATTTCATCAGAATCTGACAAGGCATCGAGCAACGCAGTCCGCACTTCAATTGCCGAGCCAAAGCGCTGGGCCGGGTCTTTTGCCAGCAGTCGAAGAATCACACTCTCCAGCCGCCGGGGTATTTCCGAACATAAAACTCTTGGAGGGACTACCGGCGCGTGAACATGCTGTGAAACGATCGTCAAAGGATCGTCACCCGTGAATGGCAAACGCCCAGTCGTCAATTCATAAAGGACCACGCCGAGCGCATACAAGTCAGTTCGCGCGTCGACGGGTTGACCAAGCGCCTGTTCGGGCGCCATGTAAGAAGCAGTACCGACAATCAAACCGGCCCGTGAGATTCTCGCTGCATCTGCCGGAAGTGCGAGACCTAAGTCTGCGAGCTTTATTGTGCTCGATTCACTGGTACTGGAAAGTAAAACGTTGTCAGGCTTCAAATCGCGATGAACGATGGCATTTGCGTGGGCGTGCTCAAGAGCGTCGCAGATTTGTAATGCGATTTCTACGATTCTTCTCAGCTCAGTGGGCCGGGCCTGCGACAACCTTGGACCCGACACAAGCTCCATCACAAGGAAAGGTTGGCCCGAAGTCTCGCCCACATCATGTACTGCGACTATGTGTGGATGATTGAGTGCTGCACTCGCCCTGGCTTCTCGCAAGAGTCGTTCACGAGCGTCTGAATGCGTTGAGGCAGCAGACAAAACCTTGACGGCCACTTCTCGTTGTAACTCGAGATCGGTAGCGCGATAAACCACTCCCATTCCTCCACGTCCGAGCTCACTGTCGAGGCGGTAGCGGTCGCGCAAAAGACTACCAATGCCGAGAATACTGGCGCGCACCTCTTCCGGAAGAATTTGGGTTTGCTGGGAATCGGTCATCGTTGAGTAAAGGATAACACTTTGAACTGATGACTATGGAGTGCGCCGGCCCAGCGGCGCTTTTAAACTCAAACTGCTAATCTGGATACTCCCTTATATAACAAAGCGCCGCCGGGCCGGCGCACTCCAAGGTTTCTTGACGATTTTGGGGTTCGGGCCTAATGTTGTTTCGCCTTCGACCGTTCGCGCACCCTCTACTTAATCATGAGTGAAAAGCCCCGTCCGATTTCGGACGAAGTCATAAAAAAGATAGAGATACTTTGGATCACGGCAGGCTTGGGTTGCGATGGAGACACCATTGCGATGACTGCTGCAACTCAACCAAGCCTGGAGGATATTCTGCTGGGTGGAATACCCGGAATTCCTCAAGTCAAATTGCACAACCCTTTCCTGTCGTATGAAAACGGCGAAGAGTTCATGGAGATCTTCTATAAAGGAGCGGAAGGAAAACTCGATCCCTTTCTGCTGGTCGTTGAAGGCTCAATTCCAAACGAAAATAACAAAGCAGAGGGGTACTGGGCTGGATTCGGTACTAATCGCGAAACAGGCCAGCCGATTACGACCTGCGAATGGATTGATCGCTTAGCTCCGAAAGCATGGGGAGTTGTTGCGGCGGGAACCTGCGCGACATACGGTGGAATTCATGCGATGGAAGGGAACCCAACCGGCTGTATGGGTCTGCCGGATTATCTTGGCTGGGATTGGCGGTCCGCTTCCGGACTTCCGATTGTTTGTGTTCCCGGTTGTCCCGTAGTTCCCGACAACATGACTGAAACGCTGCTTTATCTCCTTTACCAGTCAGTTGGACGAGCTCCCATGATTCCCCTCGATGAGGCATTAAGACCAACCTGGCTTTTTGGACAGACAGTTCACGAGGGCTGTGACCGCGGTGGTTACTACGAGCAAGCACAATTTGGCGAGTACTACGGGTCGAGGGAATGTATTGTAAAACTCGGATGTTGGGGCCCGGTGGTTCAATGTAATGTAGGCAAGCGAGGTTGGATGGCAGGAATAGGCGGTTGCCCGAATGTCGGAGGCATTTGCATTGGCTGTACGATGCCGGGCTTTCCCGACAAATTCATGCCGTTTATGAATCAGCCCCCAGGTTCGTTATTGTCATCCCATGCGGTGATGACATACGGCAAGGCGATTCATGCATTGCGAAGGTTTACTCAGGCATCTCTTAATAGGGAGCCTGCATGGCGTAAACCGGAAAGTAGACTTACCGGGAACGACGCTTAGTAATCAAAGGAATATGAGTTTACGTGGTTCTGACATCACCGTTTCCGACGACTCCGAACTTGAAGGCGCACTCGCCAATCTGCTGAAAAGCGTTAATCTCGTTGAAGCCGAAGATGTGCTGCGACAACTCGCCGGCGCCTTCCCAATAGCGAACCGATCAACAAGTTCTGAAGCTGAAGTCGATGCGAAATGGGAACTTGCCCCTTTACCGGAAGTCGATGCTCGTTATCAAACGCTCGTCGAGCAAATTCCCGCGGTTGTCTTTCTCGCGTTTCTCGACCGTGGCATTGGTGAAGCCTACGTTAGCCCGCAGATAGAGTCGATCCTTGGTTTTTCGCAAGAAGAGTGGCTCCAGGATCCGGTTCGTTGGTACCAACAAATTCATGTCGATGATAAAGCGCGCTGGAGCACCGAGGCGGCAGATCTATTTCTGTTGGGAAAACCGCTCAAGTCGCTTTACCGCGTTATCTCACGTGATGGCCGCACAGTCTGGTTTCACTGCGAAGTAAAGATGGTGCGCAACAGCGATGGTGGTCCATGGTTCATCCATGGTGTTGCCTTTGATATATCCGAACTCAAAACAGCTGAAGAGGCGCTCAAGAAAAGTGAGGAGATGTGGCGCGGTCTGTTCGAATCAGCACCTGACACGGTTGTCGTGATCAGGGATTCGGGTGAGATCATTAGTGTTAATGCTCAGGTTGGCAGGATGTTTGGATACGTGCCGAACGAGATGATCGGTAAATCCATTACCACGCTCATCTCAGATCCGCTAATTGTCGAGCACTTGCGGAAAAGGTCTCTTGGACCAGACGCATCATCGATTTCGTCTCCACATGAATTCTATGGAATTCGCAAAGATCGCACACAGTTTCCAATCGACATCATGCTTAATCCGATGGTTGCAGAATCGAGCATGATTATCTGTGTCATCCGCGACATAACGACCAGGAAGACTGCAGAAGAATCGCTTCGGAACTACGCGCAACGGTTAAAGTTTCTTTCGAGCCGGCTGATGGAAGTACAGGAAGTTGAGCGTCGCAATATTGCTCTTGAACTGCACGATGAAATCGGTCAAGTACTAACTGGACTTAAATTGACTCTCGAGGTCAGCACTAAGCTCCCTGCTGAAGAAGTCGGCTCCAGCATCAATCAAGCGCGCGATTTGGTGAACGAGTTGATGGCCCGTGTTCGAAATTTATCGCTGGCCCTTCGTCCAGCGATGCTTGATGATCTCGGCCTGTTGCCAACTCTTTTTTGGCACATCGAGAATTACTCGGCTCAAACCAAGGTGAAGGTCAATTTCAAGCATCACGGCCTGGAGAAAAGAAGGTTCACTCCACAAGTTGAAACCGCAGCTTACCGCCTGGTTCAGGAAGCGCTCACTAATATCGCTCGTCACGCGGAAGTTCACGAAGCGACCGTGAGATTGTGGACTGATTCGAATAAGCTATCGATTCAAGTTGAAGACTTCGGCAAGGGCTTTGACCCTGACGGAGTCACGGGGCGAGAATCGAGCGGCCTGGCCGGAATGAGAGAAAGGGCCACCTTACTTGGCGGTCAGCTCAAAATTGAATCAAAATCTGGAGCAGGAACTCGTTTGATTGCGGAGTTGAACGTCGCGGAAGACGTTGCCGGTAGTCTGCCCAGCACCAATGCTGATTGACGGAGACTGTTTAATGGATCACCCGACTCCAACCACTATTGTTCTTGCCGACGATCATCACATCGTAAGGCAAGGTTTACGTGCGTTGCTTGAGGTCGAGAAGGATCTTAATGTTGTTGGCGAAGCTGGAGATGGATTAGAAGCTGTTCAGCAAGTCGAGCTTCTCGGTCCGAAGGTCCTGGTGCTTGATTTAATGATGCCCGGCCTCAATGGATTGGACGTGCTGAAACAGATCAAGAAACGATCTCCCACCACTCAGATCGTCATTCTTTCAATGTACGCTAACGAAGCTTACGTCCTCGAGGCTTTAAGCAATGGTGCGTCGGCGTATGTGCTAAAAGATTCAAAGTCTGCGGATCTTGTACAGGCAGTGCGTGAAGCTGCGGCCGGTCGCCGTTATCTTAGTCCTCCGCTGACTGCTCGGGCCATCGAGGTTTACCAGGAACGAGCTCAGGCCACGAGTCTCGATCGTTATGAGACATTAACTGCCCGAGAGAGGGAAGTACTTCACCTCGCCGCTGAAGGTCGGACCAACAGCGAAATTGCGGTTCGTCTTGGTATCAGCTCACGCACTGCGGAAACTCACCGTGCCAACTTAATGCACAAGTTGGATATGCATTCACAAGCAGAACTTATCCGTTTCGCACTTCGCAGAGGGATTATCCCGATGGAAGGATGAAGCGCAACATTCAGACACTTATTCTCCACAAAAATACGGAGCTTTCGTAGCCCATCTACGTAGGTCTACGAATAGACTAATTCCCGTTCCCGCTCAATAATCCCCGAGCTCCCTACAATTTGGTCGGAGTTTTTACTTTGACTTGCGTCCAAAGACTCGCCGGGTTTCAAAGTTCGATGTTTTTGTGCGCTTGCCTATCGGAAGTCTACGGTGAGGAACGCCGCCGCTCGGACACGGAGTTGAGCGCAACTCGTAAACGCGCACTAGCGACAGCTCCTTGCAGATGATTCTGCCCAGAATCGCATTCGTTCTTTCTAGAAAGGAGAGAGTTTCATGGCTGCAGAGATGGCGCCATATGGCCGCGTCACGCAAAGGCCACCGGCGGTAAAGGATATTCACATCGTATGGATAACAGCGGGGCTGGGATGTGACGGCGACTCGGTGTCTATTACTGCGGCAACGCAGCCAAGTGTCGAAGATGTGGTGCTCGGTGCGATACCAGGTCTCCCCAGAGTTCATTTGCATAATCCGGTGTTGGCTTATGAAGTCGGTGACGACTTTATGAAATACTTTTACCAGGCTGAACAAGGCTTGATTGATCCGTTTGTATTGGTTGTTGAGGGTTCAATTCCTAATGAGCATCTAAGTGGTGAAGGTTACTGGGCGGCCATGGGGACGGACGCGATGACGGGCCAGCCTATTAAGACGACCGAATGGATCGACCGCCTTGCTCCAAAAGCTCTGGCGGTCGTTGCTATTGGTACGTGCGCGACTTACGGCGGTATTCATGCCATGGCGGGAAATCCAACCGGTTGCATGGGACTTGCTGATTATCTTGGTTGGGATTGGAAGTCGGGCGCCGGTATTCCAATAGTCAACGTTCCCGGATGTCCGGTTCAGCCTGACAACTTTATGGAAACAGTTTTGTACTTGCTTTATGTTGCGGCCGGACTGTCTCCAATGATTCCACTTGATGAAGCAGGACGACCAACCTGGTTGTTCGGGCAGACAGTTCACGACGGCTGTGATCGCGGTTCTTACTACGAACAGGGAGAATTCGCAGAAGAATACGGCTCACCAAAATGTATCGTGAAGCTTGGTTGCTGGGGACCAGTGGTTAACTGCAACGTGCCGAAACGCGGTTGGATGGCCGGCATCGGTGGTTGCCCAAACGTCGGAGGGATCTGTATCGGATGTACCATGCCAGGTTTCCCCGACAAATTCATGCCATTCATGGATGAGCCGCCGGGATCAAAGGTCTCATCCGGCGTAGTCGGGCTCTACGGCGCAGCGGTACGAGCGCTTCGTGGTTTGACTAATGCAACGGTGAACAAAGAACCGAGGTGGCGACACAACCGTCCTGAATTAACCACCGGATATCAGCCCCAAGCGCAACTGCAGACAAAGGAGCGAGCGTCATGAGCACTTCAACTATCACTAAAACACCGTCTCAGCCTCGTACCCTGGTTGATATGAATTGGGATCCGATTACGCGAATAGTCGGAAGTCTTGGAATTTATACAAAAATCGACTTCGCCAACCGCGAAGTGGCAGAGTGTTACAGCACCTCTTCAATCTTCCGTGGTTACAGCATTTTCATGAAAGGAAAAGATCCGCGGGACGCTCACTTCATTACGAGTCGCATTTGCGGCATTTGCGGTGACAACCACGCAACTTGCGCGACTTATGCTCAAAACATGGCGTTTAACGTTCGTCCTCCGGCAATGGCGGAATGGATTGTGAACCTCGGCGAAGCGGCTGAGTACATGTTTGACCACAACATCTTTCAGGACAATCTGGTCGGTGTCGACTTTTGCGAGCAGATGGTTCGAGAGACCAACCCGAGTGTCTGGGAAAAAGCAAAGACTAAAGAGGCGCCGCACGCGGCCGATCATGGTTACCGGACCATCGCCGACATCATGACAGCGCTAAATCCCTTCAGTGGAGAGTTCTATCGCGAGACCTTGCAGGTGAGCCGCTATACACGCGAGATGTTCTGTTTGATGGAAGGGCGACACGTTCATCCATCTACGCTCTATCCGGGTGGAGTTGGAACTGTGCCGACAGTCCAACTCTTTACAGATTATCTCGTACGCTTGATGCGTTACTGCGAATTTATGAAGAAAGTGGTTCCGCTCCACGATGATTTGTTCGACTTCATCTACGAGGCGATGCCAGGTTACGAGAAGGTGGGCCAACGTCGCATTCTCCTCGGCTGTTGGGGCTCGTTTCAGGATCCGTCTGCTTGCGACTACACCTATAAAAATATGAACGAATGGGGCAACGCTATGTATGTGACCCCGGGTGTTATCGTCGATGGAAAATTGGTGACGACTGATCTCGTTGATATTAACCTGGGAATCCGAATTCTCCTGGGTAGTTCGTATTACGACGATTGGGAAAACTCCGAAACATTTGTAAAGACCGATCCACTCGGTAATCCTGTCGATAGGCGGCATCCCTGGAACCAAACAACGATCCCAAGACCGCAAAAACGGGACTTCGATAACAACTATACCTGGGTCATGTCGCCGCGCTGGTACCACGAAGGTGAGCCGGGTGATAAGAAATACCTGGCCCTCGATACAGGCGGTGGTCCAATCGCACGGTTCTGGGCCACGGCTCTCGCCGGAAAAGTTGACATCGGTTACGTCAAAGCAACCGGCCATAGCGTAAAAATCTACCTGCCGAAGACTGCAATGAAGCCAGAAGTGGAGTTCGAATGGAAAATTCCGAAATGGAGTAATGCCATCGAGCGTGATCGAGCCAGGACTTATTTCCAGGCTTACGCGGCAGCGGCGGCGCTTTATTTTACTGAGCAGGCGATGGCTGAATTGCACGCCGGTCACACTAAAACATGGTCCGATTTCAAAGTGCCCGATGAGGCTATCGGATGCGGCTTTCATGAAGCTGTGCGCGGAGTGTTGTCGCATCACGTAGTGATCAGAGACGGCAAGATCGCAAACTATCACCCGTATCCGCCTACTCCCTGGAATGCCAATCCGCGTGACATCTATGGAACTCCTGGTCCATACGAGGATGCAGTTCAAAACACTCCAATCTTCGAAGAGAATGGTCCAGATAATTTCAAGGGGATAGACATCATGCGGGCGGTTCGCAGTTTCGACCCCTGCTTGCCCTGTGGTGTTCACATGTACCTGGGTAACGGAAAAGTTTTAGAGACTCATCACTCGCCGATGTTCGGAATGGTTAAGTGATTGAAGCTGTACTTTGTTTTTGGTTGCTATGCACTTTGTGCTTTGCTCTGAGCGCTTTGTACTTGGTATCTGGTGTCCGTGTTCGTGACAAGTACGAAGGGCAAAACCACAAAGCACAAAGTGCAAGCGTAAAGCTTGAAGTGAAGGGCGCAAATACTTAAGGAGGTCCAGTTTGAGATCAGGCCCCTCAGAGATTGAAGAGCTGATTCACAATATTGAGCATTTAAAAGATTCCGAAGCTCGCGAAAATGCCATTGCTCTGGTCCAGGCGTTGATGGAGTTTCATGGCACAGCTCTGGACCGTCTCATGGAACTAATTGCCGAAAAGGGGGAAACGGGCTACTCGATTTTTGACTCTTTTGCGGCAGACGAAAAGGTCGGCAGCTTGCTGTTGCTCTATGGGCTCCATCCGGTTTCGTTGGAGACGCGAGTAACCAATGCTCTCGATAAGGTGCGCCCTTATCTCAGTTCCCATGGTGGAAGTGTAGAGCTGCTGGAGATCGTTGAAGGCACTGTTTGGGTCAAGCTCGAGGGAAGTTGTAAGACCTGTCCGTCTTCTTCGATGACACTAAAACTCGCAATCGAAGAAGCTATTTATGAAGCTGCTCCTGATATCGTCGCGATCCACGCTCAAGGCATCACCCCGGCCCCTGCTGAAACTGGCTTTGTGCAAATTGGCAAAGCGAACGAGAACTCAAAACACGTAAGAGATTCGTGGCGCGACGTTAGCAGTTTTGTCGGGCTCCGCGATAACTCTATCGAGTCAGCGAATGTTGATGGACACTCAATATTGTTCTGCCGGCTCGGAGATTCTCTTTATGCTTACGGGAATACTTGCCCGGGCTGTGGAAATGAATTGCGAGATGCACTACTGAAGTCGACCACACTCATGTGCAACAGTTGTCAACAACATTTCGACGTGATTCGCGCGGGCCGTGGTTTGGACCAGCCGAAACTTCATCTTAACCCGTTACCGCTGCTGCTGGAGAACGGACGAGCCCGTATCGCTTTGCCCCCATTGTCGATCAGTCAGGTCCCGCTGACACCCGCGTAACATCACGAACGGAGCAGTTGGAACGTACAGCTCATGACAGAAATTCGTGTTCCAAATGATGAGGTCGCCGATGTTGGGATATCTGCCGCAAGCTCGTCTGACGCTTTCAATGTTCTTCGACGTTTTGTAAAACGACGGAGCTCAGCGGAACGATGCGACATGTGCAGTGCTGAATTGCCGGTCGACCATCAACATTTGATCGAGCCCCCGACGAGGCAAATCGTTTGCGCGTGCCAGGCATGTTCCATTCTCTTTAGCGGAAACTCGGGCCAACGTTACCGGCGCATTCCGCGACGCATCAGGTTTCTCCAGGAC
>DASROI010000062.1:0-12799 GCA_035646955.1 Pyrinomonadaceae bacterium | reverse complement strand
CTATTAGCCAATTGTTGTTCTAGTTTAACTCCCCGAGAATTTCATCGAATCCTGGGCGGATAAAACTTCGCGCATTGGGAAATGATTTCTCGATGCGACGACGCAGTCCCTCGAGTTCAACTAACAACGGCAAAGTCGTTTCAACACCCTCTGGAAGGGAAAGGTGGATTAAACGCCAGGCCGCGATCGAGCGGTCAATGCCGATTAATGCAACTTTCGCTGAGCCATCCGAATCTTTTGGATATTGATCGTCCTCATCTAAAAGTTCTTCGGTAGCCTCGTCCCTCCTGGATGAAAGCGCGCGAATGGTTTTTACCGCAATTTGATATTGGTGCCATTCAATGACTTCGCGAGCATCTCTCATTCGATCCAGCCGCTCTGAGTCCAGTTCCAGAGCGACGGCATCAGCGTTCTGGTCGAAGTTTCTAAACCAGTCTACCGCATTATTCGCATACTTCATTCCGCTGCGAGCCAAAGGGTGACTCTCCATATTCTGTCTTCTATCCTGACGGCTGGACGTGTCTTCCGACGTCAGCTCAGAAATATTGAGACCATGTTTGCTGGCCCATTGACTGATCATCCGGTTGGCTTCATTAAGGCTGACGCTCAATCTTTCCCAGAAAGCAGCGTTGCTTAGATCATCAGTTTCAGTGACCTGCTCATATTCCTGCTCGGTCGCAAATACCAGACAGCGTGACGTAAACGGACAACGTTCACACCACCGGTCGCAATAGTTGTAAATACCGGAAATTAAACCCGGAGTGGTAGCCAGTTCGGTGAGGCTTCTACGGCGCATATTTTGTTCTCCTGAGATGAGGATTTAAGGTGCGCACATTCTAGGCTACTATGTGCAAAAGTGACAGCAGATAACGGAAAAATATTCGACGAAGTTTTTCGTAGATTGTCTAGCGACGGCCTTCTGTTGCTCCTCGATTCGTCTTTGCCAAGCGTCGCCACTATTGTTAGTAAAAAGAAGATCAAGGGAAGCTGGTGGGCACATGAGGATTCACACAAGATCTTCACTGTTTCGGAAATGCTCGCGGACCACCCGGATGTACTCGTAATCAAGTTACTTTCTAATAAGGTTACGTTTGTCCATCGAGAACTCTGGCAAACGATTTATTCAATTGCTGTTTCTCGTGATGAGTGGCAGCTCAAAGGTCTAAGCAAGGATGCCAAGCAGTTGCTAAAGAGGTTAGATCAGGTTGGTTTTCTTGACACGCATAAGCTCGATAAGTCTACTGGTACTAAGCCAGGGAATGTAGCGCGCGAGCTCGAGGCGCGGTTACTTTTAACTTCACAACAGGTTCATACGAGTTCAGGAGCCCACGCGAAATTGTTGGAGACCTGGGATGCGTGGGCCAAGCGAATTGGTTACAAAGTTCGCGCGAAGGATTCTGACGCTGCCCGGCTCTACCTCGAGCAGCGCGTGCTGAGCATCGAGAACGGCATGCGGGCGACACTCCCCTGGTCCAAGTACTTCCATGGAGTGCGCCGGCCCGGCGGCGCTTTTTAATAAACTCGGTTTTGTTAGTAATCGATGTAAACATTGCGCCGTCCATAACAAAGCATCTAAGGGACCGTCGCGGGGAACTAACTGGTTTACGAGTAATTGATATAACAAAGCGCGCCGGGCCGGCGCACTCCAAGATGGCCGGCGCATTCCGAGATGAACAAAATATTCAACGCCATTTTATTGTTTATTCTGTTGAGTCATGGGGTTCTCACCGTCGCTCAACAACCTCAGAAACAAACGCGGCAGCCTCTTAACTACGGGTTTGTAAGTCCAAATACGCGTGAAGATCAAAAACTTAGCGACGCACTTGCTGGAATGAGCTCAAACGAAGAAGCTATGATTTTGAAGCGAGCCCAAAATCTAGGTTGCGTCGTTCGAAGAAGAGTCACGGTCTTCAAGTCGTTAGGCTCGTGGAGCGATGGCGCTGAGCAGGCCATCTTGCTTCGCATGCGTTCTGATGAAGCGTCTCTCAGATATTTACTCTCACGTCTGGGCCGCGACGCGAATCAGAAATCAATTCTTTACTTCCACCCAAAATCTTCGGGTCGTTCTCGGATTTATCTACTCAGACCCCGCAAGCAGACCAGCAATCTGGTCCTGATTTCAGAAACCCTTGAGCGGGCAGGCATAGTTTTTAGAACTTTAGTGCCTGTTGGGAATACCACATGGATCTACATTGTGGACCCAAAACGAGAGTTAGGAATGAAGGTTAGAAATGCTGCGAAGAGATTGCGGGCCACTCTGAACTGGGAAAATGGCACGGCAGAGTTTGTTGGTGCGGATCAGGTGCCCCAGGCAAAACTCGTTTTCGATAAGGAGATCGCCGATTACGAGGGCCGGAATCCAAATTTGCCACCCACCTGCGATTTGCAAAACCGCAAAAATCGGTGACGCAAATTCTCAAGTGGCTGCTTCGGCTCTAATTGGTCTACCGTTGCGGGCCTCGAGTTTTCCTTTATGATAGGCAATCTCGCCGTTGACGATCACTAACTCTATGCCGGCTGAAAATTGATTGGGATCTTCGACGGTGGCCTGACCATTAACCTGCGCAGGATCGAATACTGTCAGATCAGCAATTTTCCCTTCTTCCAGCTTTCCGCGACTCTGCAGTTCGTTACCAATGATGCTGCAGGGCAACCAGGTTACCTTCTCAATCACTGTCTCGAGTTTCATTCCGACATCAAGCGCGTGACGAATGGCGGTGGCAAAACAACCCGCTCCTCGCGGATGAGAATTTGACCGCGGCTCAAACTGAATGCCGCCATCTGAAGCAATCATGCAAAAATCTTCTTTTAATGCCAGGTCAACCGTCTCGTTGAGCGGCATTGTTCCTTCCGGCACGGCAACAAGCTTTGAGCTTTTTCGATAACGCGCAAAACTGCCGGCGGTCAGTCGTTCAGAGGTGCCAACCAGACGGAGATCGCCATACGACAGGCCGTAACGTTGTTGCCAGCCCGAATCAAAGCGCCGGTTGGAGAGATATGTGGCCCAGTAAGAATAAGGATACACACAGGTCGTAATCCTCAGACCCTGCGAATTGGCGGTTCGAATTTTATCTAGCGCCTGGCTCATATGAAACGTGCCGCCAGTTGAGTGTAGATGATCGATGTGGACTCTTGCTCCACTTTTTTGCGCTAACTGGATTGCTTCATCAACGCCGTCTAGTTCCTGTTCGCGTGATGAGTAGCGCAGGTGCAGAAATAACGGGCGGTCGTACTTCCTGGCGAGACGAGCGTACTCAAGAACCTCCTCAAAAGGTGCGGGCTGATACTCCAAACTATGAGAAACCCCAAGCGCGCCTTCGGCGAGGTTTTTCTCGATCAGTTTCTTTCTCGAGGCCAGGCTGTCGGCGTTCGATCTTATTCCCATTACGAAAGTTGAAACACCGTAATTTATAAAATGAGGTTTCCGGTCGAACCGCTGATAGTAGTCGCCGCAATCAGTATTTCCGCCGTGCATTTGCAAAGCAGTAGTTACTCCATCAGTTATTTTGTATTTCTCAAAAGTTGAGTTTGTGACTTCAGGCTGAATCGAGTTGTCGGCTAGGATGTCGACAAATCCCGGCGAGATGATCTTATCTTTAAGCTCGATAATGTTGGTGCCTGCGAGCTGTGGTCCAAAATGAAGGCGTCCGGCAGAGTCAATGCCCACATCGACTGTTTGCCACCTTCCGTCGAGGAATGTTTTGCCACCTCGGAGTATTAGCCGGAGCTGTAGCTCCTCAATTGTGGTCAATATTTCTTCGTCACAGTTACGCAGGAGCAAGGCGCTTGCTGCGACCGGCACAGCAATACTTAGAAATGTTCTGCGCTTCATTCGATGGGGGATTCGAGAAGCTATTGGACGAGACTGCTTTGCGTCGCTGGCGCAGGGCCTAACAGTCGGTCGACCTCAACTTTTAGAGACTCGAGCTCCTTTCTGAGAATCTCATAGCGTTCGGCAGCATCATGGCCAATCTTTTGGTCCGTAGTAGCGGTCATGCTTGCCAGGTAAGTAATGTGTGCCTGCAATCCGGGTTTTCCATACCGCACAGGTTCAGTCAGCAGTTTGCTTGCTGCAGCGTTCAAAGCCGTACGAGTGGCTTCATCCTGACTGTCTTTTAATTTACTTTGGGCAGCTCTCACCCTGCTAACAAGTTGATTTACAGTCGTAACCATGGCGCGCATCCGCATGTTGTGTTCGAACTGTTGTTGCAAATCGGCAGTGGTGATTCCCTCGTCAGCAACTCGAGGATCAATCAAAACAGTAAAACTCTCAGCTGCAATGGTGGTACCCACCTTAAGGCGCGCCTGGTAGTCTCCAGGTGGCATAACTGGTCCTTGTTGGTGACGAACGTCCCATACGAATCGATTAATTCCTGGAGTTTTCGTAACCCTCGGCGGCGGAGCAATCCGCCTGGTGGGGCCAGCATCAGCGTCTTCAGGCTGAGATTCGGGACCAGCATTTCGAGCGCCGGGCATTCCCGCTGTCGCAGGTGGACGGCCCGGCCGGGAGGATGTCTCGCTACTGTAGGAATTCACCAATAACCCTTTGGAATCCAGAATTTCAATGGTAACTGGTTGTACCGAATTCTCGGGAAGATAGTATTCGATCATTGGTCCAAGATTGGCGGCTGCGGTGCGAGTGCGGTATCCAGCGCGTGGCTTAAAGAGCCTGGCCTCGTCTATTTTTGACGAGACCGCCAATTGATGTAAAGACGTAACGTTATCCAGAATCCAGATAGCGCGTCCTTGAGTTGAAACGATGAGGTCGTCATGGAAGACCTTGATGTCGGATACCGGAACGTTAGGAAGGTTTAACTGGAACGCCTGCCAGTGCGAACCGTTATCGAAAGAAATGAACATGCCAAACTCAGTGCCGGCATAAAGCAAGCCCTCGTGGTCGGGATCTTCACGGACTACGCGCGTGGGCCAATCCAGGGGTATTCCATTCTTGCCATCAGTCAAACGTGTCCAGGTCTTGCCGTAATCGTCAGTTCGATAGAGGTAGGGTTGATAGTCGCCTAGCAACCAACGGTAAACAGCGTAGTAGGCCGATCCCTTCCGGTGCGGTGAAGGGTCGATGTACTGCACTCTGCCGCCCTTGGGGAGGTCAGGCGGCGTGACATTGGACCACGTTTCCCCGTTATTCCTCGTTACATAGAATGGACCATCATTGGCCCCGGTCCATATCACACCCTTTTCGAGTGGTGATTCGGAGATCGCATAAAGAGTGCTGTAAAACTCTTCACCGGTAACGTCGCGAGTTATCGGCTCTCCACTCGCTCCCTGGCAACAACTGTCGTGGGCTGTCAAATCGGGAGAGATTTTCTCCCAGGCCACTCCCTTGTCGCGTGTCCGGTGAACGAATTGTGAGCCGTAATAGAGAACATCCGGATCGTGAGGCGAGACAGACATTGGTGAAACACGTTGCATTCTATATATCAGATCGCTGGCGGGGTTACCGTATAGCGATTGAGCGCCGATCCAGTAATTCTTTTCCTGGCCGGTTTTCAAATTCATGTAACTGAATTGACCCTTGCACGAGCCGTAAACCACATCCGGATTTTGTGGGTGCGGCATGATTGGGCCAGTTTCGCAACCTGGACCAGTACGCCAGTCAGCAGTGGCAAGAGGCTCAGCCTGACTCGAAATAATCAGGGTCGTATTGTCCTGCTGGGCGCCGTACAACTTGTAGGGGAATTGATTGTCAGTCCAGATGCCATAGATCTCTGAAGTTGGCTGGTTCATCTGCGTCGACCATGTCCGGCCTCCGTCGTTGGAGACGTTTGCGCCTCCATCGTTGGCCTGGATCATAACCTGACCGTCGGTTGGATTGATCCAAATGTCATGATTGTCGCCATGAGGTGTCCGGAGCGGCGCAAAAGTCTTTCCTGCGTCGACAGACTTAAAGAAGCCCTCAGCGCCGGCGTATATGACCTCAGCATTCGAAGGATCTGCTCCCAGAGTTGTGTAGTAGAAGGGGCGCTGGATCAGTGACGCTTGCGAATTTATCAGCGCCCAGGTTTGGCCAGCATCCTCGGACCGATACAACCCACCTCCTGGTTTTGCTTCAATCAGCGCGTAAATTCGATTTCGATTAGCGGCAGTTACCGCCAGGTTTGCCTTGCCAATCAGATCAGTAGGCAGCCCATTCGCGATATGACTAAAGTGTTCGCCGCCATCGGTGCTCTTATAGAATCCGCCCTCTTTCGATCCACTAATGATGGTCCATGGTTTACGCTCGAGTCGAGAAAGCCATGCGTAGACCACATCGGGCTGCCCCGGCTGTAGTTCAACATCCATTGCGCCCAAAAGTTGTGAGACGAATAAGACCTTACGCCAGGTTTGACCACCGTCAGTGGTCTTGAAAACTCCGCGCTCGTCGTTGGGTTTGAAAACATCTCCATTAGCGGCAACCCAGACAATGTTGGGATTAGTGGGATGGATTCGCACCGCACCTATTTGACCGGCGTTGTACAAGCCAATGAACCTCCAGGTAGCTCCGCCATCGGTCGATTTGTACATGCCCCGACCAGTGGATACATTGCTGCGAACGCCATCGGATCCCGTACCTAGATAGATTACGTTTGGATCTGAATCAGAGACTGCAACTGAACCAGTTGAGCCGAGCGGTATTTTCCCATCAGTGATGGGAACCCAGTTTGCGCCGCTATCAGTTGTCTTAAATAAGCCGCCGCTCGCGACGCCCATGTAAAATGTTTTCGGTTGCGATGGCACTCCCGTCACCGTGGTTACCCGGCCACCTCTAGATGGACCAATCAGCCGGTAGCGGAGACCTTGAAAGAATCCGGGATTAATGAGTTGGTTTTTATCCTGGGATGTTTGTCCGTGAACGTAAAACACAGACGGAAGCATTACGAACAGCAGAGTCAAAATACGATGCGAGCGACGCATTTATCTCCCTTCGACGGGCCCGACAAGCTCTTGATTATTAATGAAGTACGGGAACAGCAGCGACGTTTAGAATAAGGGGTGGGCGCGGAGTGCGCAAGATTCTTATTGAATGAGAGTTAGTTTAAGCGGGTTTCCCGGGAGCGAACCAACCGCGTATGCTTCGCGCAACGCTCTTAAAGAAGGTCACGATTCGATTGAAAACAAAATAAGTGAAGACCAGACCGGCACCTATAATTACAAACACAAGCACGGGTGCGAAGAGAGTCAGAGCGGTCGATCCGATTGCCAGGATGTCTTCCAGTACACTGGCCACTGAGTTTGAGACGGGCTCAGGACTTGTATTCAGAACCGCCCGCGTCGCTGCTTTGGTCCCATGCGAGCTGAGCGCGAGTCCGCCGCCGAGCAGAAAAGCAATCACTTGAACACTGCGGTCGAAGTCTCCGAACGAGGCAGCGGCGAGAACTGCGCCAGCGGGAACTCTGATGAACGTGTGAATTACATCCCATGTGCTGTCGACTAAGGGGACTTTGTCAGCCACAAACTCGACAATGTAGAGTCCGGCAGCAATTCCGATAATCCACCAACTGGTTAATACTTGAAGCTCGCCTGGTAGTTGCAGATGAGCAAAACGACTCAGCAGTCCCAGGGTTGCAACGCAGGCGTACAGGTTGATGCCTGATACCCATGCTGAACCCATCGCCACAGCTAGCGTTGTGAGCAAACTCATAGCGCGATTATACGCAGTTCCGCTGCTGTTAGTTCATAATGACTTCAAGGCGCGTTGACGGAAGTGACGAGATGGACCTGGTTAGTCAATCACCCAACATTGATCTCAGCACTGTTGCCTGGTTGTTGCGACACTCTTACGGCATCGAAGGAACACTCAATCCGCTGCCGAGTGAGCGCGATCAAAACTTTCTTGTAGTCACTGAAAACGCGGATAAGTTTGTACTTAAAATCGCGAACCGCAACGAGACACGGAGCTTTATTGAGGCTCAAAATGACGCTCTGATTTACCTGGCGTCGCAATTGTCATTTTGCCCTCGTTTGATTCCGACGCGCCTGGGCGCAGGCATTACCGAGATCCCATCAGGCAAAGATAATTTGCTGGTGCGCCTCGTGTCTTATATCGAAGGTGAACCTCTGGCAAAAATAACGTCACAGGATCCAGAGTTGTTGGAGGATTTAGGTCGAAAAATAGGAATGTTTGACCGGGTCATGGAGGGTTTTGACCGCCAGGCTTTTGATCGGGATTTTCACTGGGACCTTTCGAACGGCCTGCGAGTCTTATCTGATCATGTTGGCTTGATCACCGACAACGAACTGCGGCGGCTCATCGAAGGATTTGGAGAAAGTTTTGCCACAAATTGTGCCGCGGTTGAGAAAGACTTGCGTCGCAGCGTTATTCACGGCGACGCGAATGACTACAATGTTATTGTGCGTGACAACCGGATTGTTGGCCTGATTGATTTCGGTGACATGGTCCATAGTTACACGGTTGGAGACCTGGCGATCGGCATAGCTTATGTAGTAACTCAGCGCGAGTCTTTGTCGAAAGCGAGAGCGGTGGTCGGCGGTTACTTGAAAGAGCATTCCTTAGATGAAGCGGAATTGAGAGTTTTGTGGGATCTTATTTTAATGCGATTGTGTATGAGCGTTTGTCTCTCAGCCTACCAACAATCGATGAGACCCGATAACGACTACTTGAGTATTAGCCAGCAGTCAATCAGGGAGAGTCTGCGCCACCTGATGGAGATTAGCCCTGATCTTGCGGCGGAACAGTTTCAACTCTCCTTATCGAAGAGTCGGAGGGCAAGGTGATAAGCAAGTCAGAGACGCTCTTCAATCGAGAACGATTGCTCGGTCGTAACCTCAGCATTGCTTACAGAAACCCCGTAAAGATTGTCCGCGGTGAAATGCAGTATTTGTTTGATGAAAGCGGTCGACGGTTTCTCGACGCTTATAACAACGTGGCTCACGTTGGCCATTGCAATCCCCGCGTGGTGGAAGCAGGGCAGCGGCAGATGGCGCTACTAAACACCAACACTCGTTACCTTAGCGACAATGTCCTCAACCTTGCTGAAAGAATAATAGCTACCCTTCCTGAGAAGTTGAATACGTGTTTCTTTGTAAATTCCGGAAGCGAAGCAAACGAGCTTGCCTTGCGGCTCGCGCGGGCTCATACAGGCGCCATTGATCTCATCGTTTTGGACCACGCCTATCATGGAAACACGACGACGATGATAGATATCAGTCCGTACAAGCATGATGGGCCCGGTGGTATCGGACCTCCGGCGTGGGTTCATAAAGTTCCGCTTCCGGATTTGTATCGCGGACTGTATCGAGGCGTCGGGCCAGAGATTGCCAGTCTGTACTCACAGCACGTTGTTGCAGTTATTAACTCGCTGTGGACGACTGACAAAAAGCTCTGCGGGTTTATCGCAGAGTCACTTCCGAGCGTCGGCGGTCAGATACTTTTGCCGGAAAGTTACCTTGGGCAGGTCTATTCAGTGGTTCGTGCTGCTGGCGGTGTTTGTATCGCTGACGAAGTGCAAACAGGGTATGGCCGCGTCGGCAGTCACTTCTGGGGTTTCGAGCGATATGGCGTAGTTCCCGATATTGTTGTGTTGGGCAAGCCAATCGGCAATGGTCATCCATTGGGAGCTGTTATCACTACAAAAGAGATCGCACAATCATTCAATAATGGAATGGAGTTCTTTAGTACCTTTGGTGGGAACAATGTGTCGGCTGCGATTGGAACCGCCGTGTTGGAAGTTGTGTTAGACGAGCGTTTGCAGGCGCACGCAGCAAGCACAGGCGAGCAGTTATTGAACGAGCTGCGAAAGTTAATGAAGCATCACTCTTGTATTGGAGAGGTACGCGGAACAGGATTTTTCATTGGAGTTGAGTTAGTGGAGCATCGCGAGACGCTTGAGCCGGCGACGGAGCTTGCCGACAGAGTTGTGAACGAAATGCGCGAGCGAGCAATTCTGCTTGGCACTGATGGACCATTCCATACCGTGATAAAGATCAGGCCGCCGATGCCTTTCTCAGCGGGGGATGCCACAGAGTTGGTCCTGAATCTGGACCAGGTACTCCATGACCTTGGTCATTGATGAGAGGTTTTGCTTAAAGATGCCTAATGTGGATAGCGTCCTAACTTGGCTTACTCTGTGCAACCATTGAGAGCACTAAGGTTGCACAGAGTCTAAGAATCCAACCTGAGAGCGTCGCCGACAGTCACGGACAACGGGCGACTGACCATCCGACTTCCTATCGACGTAAATTTGGATTTCCTGCGCGGTCGCCCCCGATCAAAGGAACGCAAACGGCGAGACTGCTTTGGTGTTGGCGAAAAGGATTCACGAGAACAAGCAGATCGGCAATGCTGAATTGGTCCAATCGAGAGTAGTTGATATGTTGCTGAAAGCAGGCGCTCGGTGAAAATGTGTCTCACTCAAATTTCAGCACCTCATTAAAGAATTCGAATACTCGTGTCTCCATTCTCTGTCTAACTTTATTCCCGTGATCGCCGTCAGCGTAGACCTCAAACCCGTGTGGAATGTTGTGTTCCGCTAAAGCCTGGGAGAAAAGCTTCGCGCCGGTGCGGATATGTGAGAACTGCTCACGCTGGCCGTAATCGATAAAAATGCCTTTCAACTTGAGTAGGTTCGCCTTGTTTTCGTCCACCAGGTACACGGGAATATGAGCGCGCCACTTTGCATAGATGGTTTCGTTCCTATCCAAACAAGGTGACGCTGGACACGCGCCTTTCTTTTCCTGAAACGGAAAGTCGACATAGAAAGGTGTGCGTTCTGTATTCGGAGAGAACGCTGCCGACATCGCAACGAAGACCAGTTTGAAGAATTGGTCGGGCGATTGCGGGCTCATGTTTAGATCCGTTTTCGACCGCAAACTGAGGACACTGGGCCAGACCGGATTTGCTTCGCTCATGTCTTCTCCGATTACCGTACAACACGGGCTCAGAGCATAAAGAGCACTGAAAACGTCGGGATGTTTCATACCCATCATGATCGCCCCGTATCCACCCATCGAATGTCCTGCGATTCCTCGACTTTCAGGTCGCGCCAGAGTTCTGTAGTTGCTGTCAACAAACGTGACGAGATCGCGATAGATGAAGTCTTCCCAGTTTCCCGTCGTGGGCGAGTTTGCGTAAAACGATCCGCCATAGCGGTTCCAACCATTCGCCGCAACCACAATTATCTCTCGAGTCTTACCGTCCTGGATTAACTGGTCCACGGCGGGTTGCAGACTGAACCCCTGAAAGGCACCGGTCGTCCAGATGCGACTCTTTCCATTAAATCCGTGAAGGAGGTAGAGCGTTGGGTATCGCTTTGTTGGAGAAGTTTCGTAGCTGGGCGGCAGATAAACGAAGATCGGTTGTTCAGTTGGATCACCTATAAGGTTTCCCTTTAAAGATGGGGCCGGCACGTTTACCTCCAGGACTTTGCCGGCTGCCGCCGACCCGGAATGCTGTTGGGCAACGCTGACAGAAAGAACTAACGAGATCGCGAGGACACATGTGTAAAGTTGTTTTGACAGCACTTGGCGGCCCTCCTGATCCTCTAATTGGAGGTCAGTATTTTGGAGGTGAAGACGTAGGATTCGAATCAGCCGCTGATGGTCAGAGTCAAACGGGACGGTTCATAACTTCAGTAGCGTCCATGGACCGCACGTAACGTTCAAACTCTTGGTAGTCTCGCCCATCGAAGACCATTCCCGGAATATCGTTTAGAACGACGTAACGGGGAATTGCCGTTCTGACTTCAGGGCCAATGTCTACATCAGCGTTGCACCGATTAGGACAAATCCAATAGTCGAATCGCGCCGTGGGAGCGTTTTCACCGACAGCCGTTGCGAAAGGTTCCCAGCGTCGTTTACAAATATCGCACTGCAATACTGGGAGCCAGCCATTCAGGCTGACATGGGCGCGTTTGAGTTCACTTTCGAGTTGGTCTCTATTCATGCCGGGCCACCTGTTGGAATAGGTTTGAGTGTGACTGTTCTATGCCACTGCCGCGCAGGAAAGTCAAGATTTACGGAGGGGCGAGAGGGAATTTCCCGTCTTCGCTCTGTTTCTAACCAACCGCGAACCCACCCCAACTTGTTCTGACCGAAGCCTTGTGCAACTTTTGTGCAGCGCAGCAGAGCCGCAATTTAAGAGATGGACTGGAACGGTCAGTACCATGATGATCATCGAGACTCACCCGACGCTACCGCGAATCGGTACTGACCGTTCTGGCATTACACTGAATGGCAAGACATAATGTCGCAAGAGCTTTGTCAGAAAAACAAGATCCTTAGAACTTGCTACACAAAGTTCTCAGCGGCCGCACATATTCAGAAGAAGGCACAGTCTTTCGCTATTTGATTTTTCGGGCGGCGTAGATTTCCGTGTACAAGAACTGGATCTCCCCACTCTTGCCTTTTACGAAAACGACTTCGTTCTCGTTTGATGGCCCAAATGTGAACTTGTTTTCTCCCGTCCTGGTCATGAGCGACTCACTCCCGTCAAACTTCATGCGTAACGTACCGTCTTTCTCAAATACATCCCAGGTCTGTGGTGCATGAGAATAAGTGCCAACGTATTGGACCATCTCTGCCTTGCTGAGAGCGGCTAACGATTCTGCTTTCGCCGGGACTTCATCTTTCAATCCCAAAATTACGCTCTTGGACCACTCGTTTAGACTCCGGTGCTACGGGGGAAGCTAAACACACATTTAACGATGCGAGGACGATTAGGGTGCAAAGTGAAAAGTTTTTCAGCAGTCTCATTGGAGATTGATCCCTTAGCTGATGGGTGATTCTTTGGAGCGTCAATAATACGCGATAACCTTAAACCAGGTTCTTGGATTGCCTACTCGAA
>DASROI010000061.1:0-8434 GCA_035646955.1 Pyrinomonadaceae bacterium | reverse complement strand
CACGGCTAATGAAACTCGCTTCACGTACCTTTAGCTTAAGAAACTTAGTTTTCCGCATCAGTTGAACAGTTATAAAACCAGATGGTCCTTCTAAACTTTGGAGCGAAGCATATTCGACCAAACACGAGAACGCAAGACATGCCTTGGAGTGCGCCGGCCCGGCGGCGCTTTGTTATCTTAGCGCCTTGATTATGCAACGCGCCCCTTATATTAAGGACATCCCGGGAAGTTGGTGGAATAACAAAGCGCCGCCGGGGCCACGCACTCCAAAGGCATGTCTTGCGTTCTCTTGTTTGGTCGAATATGCTTCGCTCCAAAGTTTAGAAGGACCATCTGGTTTTATAACTGTTCAACTGATGCGGAAAACTAAGTTTCTTAAGCTAAAGGTACGTGAAGCGAGTTTCATTAGCCGTGCGCTATTGTCTAGTCGTCATCCTGTTCTTGCTCATTTGATTCCGATGCGCCGTTGCAATCTTGCCTGCGGTTATTGCAACGAGTACGACCACACATCAAAGCCAATCGACCTTGAGATCATCAAGGCTCGCCTGAATAAGCTGGCAGACCTCGGAACGTCAATTGTCACCATCTCGGGTGGTGAGCCAATGATGCATCCTGAACTCGATCAGATTATTCATCATATTCGGCAACGAGGAATGATTGCTGGTCTCATCTCTAATGGTTATTACTTCACACCTGACAGGATCAAACGTTTGAATAAAGCTGGCCTTGAATATCTTCAGATCAGCATCGACAACGTTGAACCCGACGAGGTTTCACGCAAGAGCCTGCGTGTACTTGATAAGAAGTTGCGCTTCCTGTCCGAGTACGCCGATTTTCACGTCAACATCAACTCAGTAATTGGTGGCGGAATAAAAAACCCGGAAGATGCTTTAACTGTTGCTAAACGCGCGGTCGAACTTGGTTTCTCAACAACTGTCGGAGTGATCCACGACGGCGATGGCACTCTCAAACCGTTGTCGCCAAATGAGAAGGATATTTTCCAACAGGTCAAGAAACTCGGAAACAAGGACCATGCACGTCTAAACTGGTTTCAAGACAGCATCGCGGAAGGGAAGACCTACAACTGGCGCTGCCGGGCCGGCGCTCGCTATCTGTACATTTGCGAAGAAGGACTCGTGCACTGGTGTTCGCAACAACGAGGCTATCCTGGCATTCCTCTTGAGCAGTACACAATGGATGACTTTGATCGCGAGTACAAAACTGAAAAGTGGTGCGCACCTACTTGCACTCTCCAGTGTGTCCATCAGGTGGGAATACTCGACAACTGGCGCGATCCTCAGAAAACTCCGGCACAGATGGCCCAGGAGCAAAAGAAGGACAAAGCGGTCGGCGAAATGATTGGCGCCGATTGACTAAAGATCAAATTCAATGCCTTCTGCAGTGCGGAAAAGGCAAACAGAGCGAGTTAGTGTCCGAACACACGAAGCCATTTTAGGTATTAAGGTTTGCTGAGTTCGCTCAATCGCTGTCGCGCCGCCTCGCAACGTGCAGTCGACGTTGTCAGACAGGTCGAAGTTGACAAGAACCGTTGGTACTCCAGCCTTGCTTGCCCCGGCTGATTCAGTAGCTCAAAGATTAATCCGAGTTGAAAGTTGATTGAATCGTCAGGCTCGCCCCCTTTCTCAGCCAAACGATATTCAGAAATAGCCTCCGACAAATAGCCGGCCTCGAAGAATTCACGAGCTAACAACTTGTGTGTGTGCGCGTTGTCCTCAAGTGCCAGTGCTTTCTGAAGTTCTGCGATAGTCCTGCGTCGATCGTATTTGAGTCTTGCTTGAGTAGCCCGGGCGAGATGAGCATCCACGCTCCGGTAGTCTCTAGCGAGATAGATACCTATGACCGTGAGGACAGCAAGCGCATAGATGACAGGAAAACCCAGTCTCCATTTTGGAATTCTGACAGGCCGGCGCCAGAGTAGAAGCGAGGCGAGATATAACGGCAAAACTATCAATGGAAAAAAGAGTGTTGCCCCCGCCCACACCAGGGCTATGTAGGTGGGGAATCGTTTGCGAGCGGAGGCGAACACCCATGTCGAAACAAGAGCAGCTAAAACAATAGCGGCGGGGCGAATGAGATCGAAGAACTCACCCGCTGACATTTCGATACGCGGTATCACTAACGTGTCGGGCCTAAATTTCCCTCAACCGTAAAAATTGTGACCGAGGTCGAGAGTCCCAGGCCAGAGAGTCGCCCGGCCATGACCACAATTAATTCACCTTTCTCTACAACTCCTGCTTGGAGCAGCGTTTCCTCACCGGTTCGTAACATGGCCTCGGTTGTATCGGCTTTTGACGTAATCAATGGTTCGACTCCCCAGATTAACGACAGTTCACGTACAACTTCCTGCGTATGAGTCAGAGCAATAATCCTTTGTTCGGGTCGCAATGCAGAAAGTCGTCTGGCCATCAAGCCGGATTCGGTGAACACTACAGTCACAGTTGTTCCCATTTCTTGAGATGCAAACGCTGCCGCCTCACACAGCGCCCGGCTTACGCGACCCGATTGCTTCCCGGCCCACTTTGACATGTCCTCAGCCGGTTTTTCTTTTGCGCTCTCAGCGGATTCGATGATGCGAGCCATCGTGGTGACGGCGGCAACGGGATAGTCCCCTGTCGCAGTTTCATTGGAGAGCATGACGCAATCGGTGCTGTCCCACACAGCATTGGCGACATCTGAAGCTTCGGCTCGAGTGGGTCGCGGGTTCGAAACCATCGATTGGAGCATCTGCGTTGCCGTGATCACCATTTTGCCGGCTTTGATCGATTTGTCGATGATTCGTTTCTGATAAACCGGAACGAGTTCGACGCTAGTCTCCACACCAAGGTCTCCACGCGCCACCATAATGCCGTCTGCGGCAGCGATTATCTCGTCGAGACGATCGATAGCCTCAGCCTTTTCGATCTTAGCGATCAAGGGCTGATGTCCTCCGGCGTCCATGATCAGCTTCTTGGCTCGTTCACAATCACTTGCGCGTCGTACGAATGAGAGCGCGATGTAATCAACTTTTTGTTGAACCGCCCAATTAAGATCGACAAGGTCTTTTTCAGTCAATGAATCAATTGGAAGGTCAACTCCGGGCAGGTTGATTCCTTTGCGTTCACCTAACAAACCACCGTCGATCACACGGCAAATGACGTCGGTGTCGGTCGCTTCCTCAACCACAAGTGCGATCGCTCCGTCGTCCAACAGTAAACGTGTCCCGGGCTGAACGACCGTGGGAAGATCAGGATAGTTAGTTGAGACCTGTGTATGGTCGCCGACAATTGACTTATTAGTTATTACAAACCGCGATCCCGAGACTAATCTTACTGGCTGACTGCCGATAAGTTTGCCGGTTCGGATTTTTGGACCAGATAAGTCGACAAGAATTGCAAGTGGTTTGCCCAACCGAGCCGCCACCTCACGAGCTAAAGCGATATCGGCGGCTTTCTCTTCGTGAGTGCCGTGGGACATATTGATGCGGATGCCGTTGGCGCCTGCGTTTAATAGCTTTTCAATTACTTCGCCGTCTCTTGAAGCTGGACCAATCGTTATTAGTATCTTTGCTTTTCTCAAAGTTCGACCCGTAAATGCCTTTCATTTATGAATGGGGGATGTGCTCAAACAATATAAATCTAGTTTGGGGAAAGTTCCGCTGAAGGAGTGAACTCCTGCGTAACGGTCTTCTCGAGAATTCGTCGCTTCTTTCCCATCAAAGTTCCATTAAGACCCATAGCAACTCCAGTTAGCATGTACACAATTCCCGCCATCGCCGAGCGTGACGGTCCACCGATGAGTATGACAGCCATTGAAAGGAGAGCAATTCCGCAATTCAGTGCGGCTTCCTGCATGCTATTGCGAGTATCAAATCGTTCGAGGTGATTCAACTCCAATTCATCTCGTTGCCGGTAAGCGTGAAGGTACAGCAAGAAGAAGACGGTAAACACCGCCAGATAGCCGGCCCCGAATATCAACATTAAGCTGGACATCTGGTCCCACTCGATCATCTTTGCAAAAGTCCCGTCAGCCAATCTAACTAACCCTCGACCACCTGATATTCGATTTACCAGGTGTGAGAAGAGAAACTTAAGAGGGTAAACATAGAAGAGTACAACGAACAATAGAGTCGCATTTAGAAATACCGAGATGTTGTCTTGCAGACCATACCGTCGAAAAAATTTGTACTGATTAAACCAGACTGTAAACAGAAGCGCGAAACTAATTGCAAAGGCGCCAAAGCCGCGCATGGTTTCGACCAAATCGTTAAAAGTCTTAGGAACTTCGAGCGAGACCACCAGGAGCGTTATCGCGAACCCGAACACTGCATCGCTGAGCCCCCTCGATGCGCGACACTTCGTGACTACGCCATCGGAAACTGGTTAACCGCCCGATGTTCTTTTCGATCAGTTTTTCGCGGATCATCTATTTAGTCGTTCCGGTAACTCCCGGTGATAAAGGCCGTAGCGCAACCTGAATGGCATTCTCCATTTGATCGGCGGTCGCTGGACCAAAACCGATTAAACGCCTCGCCAGGACTCCTTGCCTGTCGAAAATAAAAGTCTGTGGGATGTCGTTACTATCGCCCAGCAGAAAGTGGACCAGATCGTCGTCAGGAACTGCAAGTGGGTAATCAATATGAAGCTCTTTAGCGAAGCCATCGACTTCCGCCAGATCATCTGGACCACCTACGTTGAGACCGATCACCTTTAACCCCTGGTCCCCGTACTTCTTTTGCAATTCAATTAGATGAGGAACACTTTCCCGGCACGGCTCACACCAGGTGGCGTAAAAGTCCAGGACCACGGCCGATCCCTTGAAGTCCGAAAAAACATTCCGCCGGCCATCCGCCATTTGCCATCCCATGTTGGACAGTGAATTGCCACTGAGTGGAGGCATTGGCAGTGCGGTGCTGGGAGGATTTGAAACTATTGGAGTCGAAGTCTCTGGGCCAGGTTTTGAGTTGCAGGCCGAAATAAGAATGATACCCAGTAACATCGTGCAAAAAAGCAAGCCACGAATTCGCCATCTTTTAGTTTGCACTTTGGATAAAGATGGAAGCCTGGTGTCGTGGCGCGGGTCAGACGAGTTGCGCAGGAGAATCGTTATCATTACTCCTCGTCACTCTCTTTATGGTCGTCTGCCGAAGTTGGTTGGGGTTGGGGGACGGGTTCGCCGGGCACACGATATTCGCCTTCAACCCAGCGACCCAGGTCTATGAGTTGACATCTTTCAGAACAGAATGGGCGAAAGGGGTTTTCTTTCCACTCGACAGGTTTACCGCAGGTTGGACAGTTCATTTGAAGCTAAGGGCAGCCTGCTTCAAACCAGAGATGCGGGCCGCTTGATCAAAATTCGACGATTTACGAATTCGATCGTACCTTCGCGACGCATGGCATTCAAGCGCACCGTGACACTTTCACGAGTAGAACCCACAATTGACGCAATTTCGCGATGAGGAAGGGGTATATCTATCAGGACGCCCTCGGCTTCGGTCACGCCGTAGCGGTCGGAAAACTCGGCGAGCAACCGGTCGAGCCTGGCGGGAATCGCATTAAGTGCAAAATCGGCGAGGCGCCGTTCAGCATGATCAAGGCGTTGACCGATCAAGCGGAAAGTGTAATCATGAAGTTGGTCATCCTCAGCCATCCCCCGTTTGAAATTCGCGACCTGAATTCGCAAAAGCCTAGAGTTTTCATAGGCTACCGCGGAATTAGCTCGTTGCCCCGCAGCTGAATATAGAGCCGACTCCCCAAATAGGGAACCTTCTGGAAGTATGTCAATGACGGCTTCGCGAGACGTATCATTTTCGATGCGACAGAGTTTTATTCGGCCGTGAATGATTGCGTAAAGGCAATCGGCAGGTTCGCCCGCCCGATAGATAAATCGTCGCCGGCGAAAATCAAGAACCACCGAGCTGCGAGCTAAATCTGAAACGAGAGAGTCGTTAAGAGATGATCCAAAGTCCAATCTCCGAATTAAGCTCGCGCGATCTTCTTCAGTTAAATCGCGAGCGCGCTTTTGATCCTGCACGGACTTCATCTGCCTCTTCCTCTGGGATTGGGGTTAACGCGTCTATTCTGAATCGGTTATCACGGCGTGACTGCTCTTATCCAAGGAGTCCCGTACGGGTTAGTTGCTACGATTATGGTAAGGAAACCCGCGCGAATTTTTCAGGCTGTGTACTCTCTCGGTTGTTTACTTTGACGCATTGCTTGGGCGAGTGCCGGCACGGAACGAATTAACCGAATGCATCGAACTGTAGCATGAAGCCTTATTAGGCGCAAGAAATATAACGGTCCAACTTTTACCCGTATGGAGTCCAAGTCAAACATTCTCATAGTCGACGATAATCCCGATAAATTGGGCCTGCTCGAAGCAGCTTTAACTCTGGCTGGCTATCACGTATCGCTCGCCACAGACGGCGATGAGGCGCTGGCCGCTATCGAACTTTATCAGCCTGACCTCGTGATTACAGATGTCATGATGCCCCGGATGAATGGGTACGAATTGGCCCAGCGAATTAGAGCCAATCCACTCACCAAGTTTATCCCGGTCATCATGCAAACAGCTGCTGGTCATCGAATTGAAGACTCGCGGCGGGCTTCAGAAGTTGGCGCCCTTGGTTACATAACCGACCCAACCGACTTGGACCTTTTGCTCGCCAGGACCAGGACGCTCCTGGAGTTTAAAGCTTACCTTGATGTCTGCGAAGAAGCGGCATTCACAGACCACCTGAGTGGCCTCGCTAATCGTCGTCGTTTTGAACGGCAGTTGGACCGCGAAATCAATCGGTCTCTTCGCTTCGATCACCCTCTAAGCCTGTTGATGGTCGACATAGATAACTTCAAGAAGTTGAATGACACTTTCGGGCACGACGTGGGAGACGAAGCCATCCGACGCCTCGGCAAAGTCTTGCAGCAAGAGACCCGTGGAATTGATCTCGCGGCTCGTATTGGAGGCGAGGAGTTTGCAGTTGTACTGGTTGAGACGGGACGGCAAGGTGGTCTCGAAGTCGCCGAACGTCTAAGAACGGCCATTTATACGCTGGAAATTCCTAACGCCAGTGGCATAACCGCCAGTTTCGGAGTGGCCGAATGTCCCTCGTCCGGACGCACCTCCGATGCTATTCTTAAGGCTGCGGACGTCGCTCTTTATGAGGCAAAAAGGTCCGGAAGGAACCGAGTCGTCTCCATCGATCCTGCTCAGCCGAACTCCGAGCCCGCAAGCGACGTACATCCTGAAAGAGATCGACGTGTGGCGTCCAGAGGTTAAGAATGGCGGATTATAAAGACAAGTTCGATGAATGGCAGCAGGCAACGCTGCGAAAAGCGCGTGAGCTTAATGAGAAGTTTGGCATCTCCGATATTGTCGGCGAAGGCGCCCGCGCGGCCGAAAATGCCGCCCGAAAGGGAGCTGAGACGGTGGCGAGCGGAGCCGAACGATTGCGCACGGAAGCAGAAAAATTGTCCAACGATGAAGAGCTCAATGATGCCGCGAGGAGAGCTGCCAATGACACGATGCGCGGTGTGAAGAAAGCGAGTGAAACCTTTCGCGATGTTGCTGGCGACGCGGGAAAGAAAGCTGGACAAAAGGCAGGCGAAGTTTTTGAAGGTGCTAAGACTTACTACGATCGCGCCTCACAGTTTTACGATACGGGCGCCAAATTTTCCCGAGCATCCGCTGCCGCCACTATTGGTCTATTGAAGGCTCGCGATTGGATCAAGGAGAATCCAGGCAAAACAGCAGTTGTTTCAGTGTCCCTAATTTTAGGTATCAGGGCAGGAGCGGCGTTTCCCGGCCTTGATGCCATACTTTTAGGTTCACATCCCCACTGGCTAACACATTCGGCACTGCCCGTATATGGATTGCAGAAGGCAAGCGAAAAGTTTGACAGCTACTTGAAGGAGCAGGAGAAGCTAATAGCTACTGGTGAGCTTTCGGAGGCTGAACAGAATCGAGCCGAGTTTGAGCGGCAGATTGTGAAGTACGTTGGAGCTCCATTGTTGGGTGCCTTCAGCTGTGCTGCTGGAGCGGCGATGTGGGCCCAGATTTTTCAGCCTGGTGCGATTACGGGTGCTCCAATCAGTTGGCTCTTAGGCGGCAATCCTTTTCTTGATGGAGTTTGGCTCTTTGGAAACGGTGTGATCTGCTTCCACCAGGGTTATAAGTTCTTCATGATCGCGCTGGCCAATCAGGACGAAGTAGCGAAGGTTGTTAGAGAGATTAAAGGCTTACTACCCGCCGCCACTTAGCGGTTATTCGATCGCGATCGGGAACGGTGCAAAACAAAGTAGGAAAACGAGCAAGGTAAGCAACGCTATCACAACTCGCTTTATCCCCAACGGCTCCATCACTGCCGGTTGCGGATGGCGAACCCTCAACATTATTCCAAGTAGAATTGTGTAAAGAAAACCGCTGGGACTTGAGTACAACC
>DASROI010000060.1:0-2889 GCA_035646955.1 Pyrinomonadaceae bacterium | reverse complement strand
ATCTGGAGTGGCGTTCAGGAGAAATTCTGGACCTAGTTGGTAGCGGCGCGTTGAAAGTTCGAATTCATCAAACTTATGCGCTTGAGGACGCCGCCAAGGCACATCGCGACCTCGAAGGCCGCAAAACCACCGGAAAACTCCTCCTTAAGATCTAACCTTGGAGTGCGGCGGCCCGGCGCCGCTTTTAAGGCTCAATTGTTCGAGCGGTTCCTTAATTCAAATTTGACCCGGTTTATAAAGGAAATTGAGCGAATCTTGATTCCCTACGAAAGCGCCGCCGAACCGGAGTACTCCAAATATTTCTTGACACGTCTTTTTAGGAGTGCCTATAGTAACCCTCAGTCATGATTAGCACTCGCCCATTTTTTTACTTCGCCTTTACTTACCGCTACTTCTTTTTTAAGGAGAGCGGACGGCGAAGTTCGAAATTGATGTGCTGCTGACCCAATAAACCAAGCACAAATTTCCAAACGAAACCGGCCGCGAATCAGCATAATTCGCGGCCGTTTTGTTTGTTTGTCTCTGACCAGGCGATACGAAATTCAACGCGGGAGTCGCATTCGATGAACATAGAACACTGGCGAAACGAGATAGACGAGATAGATCAGGAGCTTTTGCGCCTACTGAATATGCGGGCACGCCTGGCAATCAAGGTTGGAGCCCTCAAGAAACAAGCGCAACTTCCGCTATGCGACCCCGTTCGCGAACGCTCCGTGTTGCTTCGACTTAGTCAACTTAATCCAGGGCCGCTAGATGAGCGAGGTGTCAGAAAAATCTTTCGCCGCATCATCCGCGAGTCTCGGCGGCTCGAAGTGATGATCGACAATGCTGAAGGGCTCGCCAACGCGTCAGCAGAACTCCATCAGAGTGTCCGAGGTGCACTGTGAATTCCGGCAAGAAAAGAGTAGCGATTCAGGGAGAACGAGGCGCTTTCAGCGAAGAAGCTGCAATTGCCCTGCTCGGCGAGGAGATTGAGCTGGTGCCTCGACAGACGTTTGCCACTCTTTACAGCAGCTTTGAAGACCGCATAGCTGACTACTTAGTCGCACCGATCGAAAATACGATCGCCGGAATCGTCGAAGCTTCCGTCCAGCGCCTGAGAGCGAGCTCACTCGTTATCATCGATGAAGTTTCCATTTCTATTGACCAGAATCTTATCGGATTGCCCGGGGCCAAGTTCGCCGACATCAAGGTGGTCCAATCACATCCCGTGGCCCTGGCCCAATGCGCCTTGTTTTTCGCGCGACATCCCTGGCTGAAAAAACTTGTGGCTGACGATACCGCCGGAAGTGTTGCAGAAATAATCCAACGAGGTGATCCGGCTTACGCTGCCATTGCCGGCAGACGGGCTGCCGAGGTTTATGGTGCATCCATCCTGCGCGAGAACATTCAAGACATCGCAGAAAACTTTACCCATTTCGTGTTGCTAGCCCCGGCTGCCCAGCGCGCGGCAACCGCCCAAATCAAGAACAATAAGGAAAACGAATCATGATCGTAAATATGTCAAACTCGGCTACCCCCGAACAAATCAATCACGTTATTGACCGAATAAAAGAGTGTGGCTTTCAAGCCCACGTTATACAGGGTGAAGAACGGACCATCATCGGCGCTGTCGGCAGTGGCGAACGTCGTTCAGAACTCGAAGCGCTGAGAGCGGCACCCGGTGTTGCCGAAGTCATTCAAATCGCGCATCCATTTAAACTCGTCAGCCGGCAACTCAGGCAAACCGGCACGGTCGTTGACGTTCGAGGTCATAAGATTGGCAATGGCGAAGTGGTGGTGATCGCTGGTCCATGTTCCGTTGAGTCACAGGAGCAACTCCTCGAAACGGCCCACGCAGTAAAGGCCGCCGGTGCAAACATGCTTCGAGGCGGCGCGTATAAACCTCGGACTTCTCCCTACGATTTTCAAGGGCTCGGAGTTGAGGCGCTACGCTTTCTGGACCAGGCGAGAAAAGAGACTGGTCTGCCGATCGTCACTGAAGTGATGAGCGAGTCAGATGTTGAAGTCGTTGTCGAGTACGCCGACATGCTTCAGGTTGGAGCTCGCAACATGCAGAACTTCTCGTTACTAAGAAAATTGTCGGCTGCGCCTAAACCGATATTGCTAAAGCGCGGACCATCGGCAACAGTGAAGGAGTGGTTACTGGCTGCCGAATATCTCCTGGCAGGCGGAAATGGCAACGTGGTTTTGTGTGAACGAGGAATCAAGACCTTTGAAACGGCCACTCGCAACACGCTTGACCTGGCCGCCGTGGCATTAGTAAAGGAGCTTTCTCACCTTCCAGTATTGGCAGATCCTTCGCACGGCACGGGGTTGCGAAGTCTGGTAACGCCAATGTCAAAAGCAGCGGTAGCGGCGGGCGCAGACGGTTTGATCATCGAGGTCCATCCATGTCCAGAACGAGCTCTTTCGGATGGACCACAATCGCTCGACCTGGCAGGGTTTTCGACACTCATGAGGGAACTTCAGAAGGAACCGGTCAGAAATGTGAAAGCTGCCTGAGAGCCAGGCGCGGTTTCAAATCATTAAGGGTTTCAGTGAGCGGCAACTTTTTAAAACGTTCATGGTTGCCGTCGGCTTTGCACAAAGATTCTAATCTTGAGAGTCTGGAGCGATCAGTACAGTACCGCGAGCGAAGCGACCGGATGCCACACTCGACATTACGCCTAAATTCTGATGGTTGGTTCGTGCAGTGTGCCATCCGGTCGCTGCGCTCGCGGTACTGTACTGTTGGCATGTTACTTTTTGTGCAAAGCCGCCGCACTGGGCTTTGCACAAAAACTCTAATCTTGGTGAGTGTCGAGCGATCAATACAGGTACCGCGAGCGAAGCGCGGCGGTGGCACACTCGACATCACGCCTAAATTCTGATGGTTGGTTCGTGGAG
>DASROI010000059.1:0-17320 GCA_035646955.1 Pyrinomonadaceae bacterium | reverse complement strand
ACAAACCTAATCTCCATACCGGTTTAGTTTGAACCTCTGATGTCTCATTCACACCCGGCCGCAGACGTGTGGTAGCAACGGTCAGTACCGATTCGCGGTAGCGTCGGGTGAGTTTCCAGTCATCGCCACGTCATATCACCCGAGACCCACCCGACGCTGCCGCGAATCGATACTGAGCTCGGCTAACTTCGCGTAAACTTGTCACACGAAATTCTTCTTGCTAGTATCCGCTTCGATGGATTTCGTCGAGAAAGCACGCATCATGGATGGGCCACGAATTAATCGTGCCCTTGCGCGTTTGTCTTCAGAAGTAGTAGAGGAAAATCATGGCACCAGCGACCTATTTCTGGTTGGCATCCGTCGTCGCGGGGTTCCCCTCGCAGAGCGCATGGCCGATAAGATTGCGGACCTGGAAGGCTCTCGGCCGCCAGTGGGTGTGCTCGATATAACGCTTTATCGTGACGACCTTTCTACTGTGGGTGCGAAGCCGGTTGTAAATCGCACCGATCTTCCTGGAGACATCGAAAATCGCAATATTGTGCTGATTGACGATGTTCTCTACACAGGTCGTACGATTCGGGCAGCTCTGGATCAATTGATTGATTTTGGGCGCCCGCGCAGGGTTCAGCTTGCGGTTCTTATTGATCGTGGTAAAGAACATCGAGAGTTACCGATTCAAGCTGACTACATCGGCAAACTTGTTCCAACTAAGAAGAGCGAAATCATCAAAGTAATGTTGCAGGAGTTCGACGAGGAAGAAGGAGTCGTTATCGTCGAGCGACCGTCTGAGACGGGTTGAAAAACGAAGCGGCCAGCAGGCCGCTTTTTTTATGACTTAATCTCGTTGACCGGCCCGTCAATCCTGGCCACCTAAAATCGACGATATGCAAACTACCTTCAACCAACGTCACCTGCTGGGAATACGCGAACTCGACCCGGCCCAAATAACAGATCTCTTAGACACTGCAGAGAGCTTTCGGGAGATCTCGAAACGTGAGATCAAGAAAGTACCTGCTTTGCGTGGGCGAACTGTAATAAACCTCTTTTTTGAGCCCTCTACGCGAACCAGAACGTCTTTCGAAATAGCGGCAAAGCGACTTTCAGCAGACGCCGTAAATGTCAGCGTTTCAACCTCCAGCGTATCAAAAGGTGAGACGCTGCTAGATACAGCTCGAAACCTGGAGGCGATGTCTCCTGACTGTATCGTCATTAGACATTCGATGGCCGGCGCACCGCAGCGCCTCGCCCGGATGTGTAATGCGTCGATTGTGAACGCCGGCGACGGCGCCCACGAACACCCCACTCAAGCTTTGCTTGACGCTTTAACTATTCGGGAACACAAAGGGAAGATTGAAGGATTAAAGGTCGCGATCCTGGGTGACATACTGCATTCCCGGGTTGCTCGTTCCAATATTTACTTGTTGACTAAACTCGGTGCGACTGTGAGCGTTAGCGGACCCGCAACGCTTGCCCCAAAAGAGTTTGGAGAAATCGTTGAAAGTGGTCTTAAAATTGAAAAGAGATTTGAGGAAGCCATAGAAGGTGCAGACGTTGTAATGGTCCTCAGAATCCAACGTGAACGGCAGGACGCTGCTTTTCTGCCTTCGATGCGAGAGTACGCAGTACATTACGGCTTGCAATCACGTCATCTCGAACGAGCTGCACCCGACGCGATTGTTATGCATCCTGGGCCAATGAATCGGGGTGTTGAGATTTCGTCTGAAATAGCAGATGGCAGCAAGTCGCTCATCCTGGATCAGGTAACGAATGGTGTGGCGGTACGCATGGCAGTTCTTTATCTGCTTGCGGGTGGTAGTCGAGCCGAAGCGCCAGAGGTTGAAGAGACGCTCGTAAAAAAATCCAAGCGCGAGAGAAAGGCGACGAAAGAATGAAACTGCTGATCGCCAATGGTTACGTTGTTGATCCATCTCAGCAGATTAACGCCGGCAAAAATGTCCTAATCGACGAAGGTCGGATTACTGCAATCCTCAATACCTCGGAGCCAATACCTGAAGACGCGCGAGTGTTTGACGCTACCGGATTAATTGTTGCCCCGGGATTTATCGATCTGCATGTCCATTTGCGCGAGCCCGGTCAGGAATACAAAGAGACAATAGCAACGGGTTCGGCGTCAGCGGTCGCCGGCGGCTGGACCAGCATCTGTGCCATGCCGAATACCGATCCCGTTAACGACAATGGAGCTGTCACGCGATTCATTCTGGAGCAGGGACGCGCGGCGAATCTGGCAAACGTTTTTCCGATCGGAGCAGCCACAAAAGGAAGTGCCGGCAAAGAACTTGCCGAAATGGCTGAGATGAAAGATGCCGGGATAGTTGCCGTGTCAGACGACGGGCACTCAATTCCTTCCGCGGGAATGATGCGACGAGTCATGGAGTATGCAAACGGACACGACTTAACCGTGGTGGACCATTGTCAGGACCATTCCTTAAGTGCGGGTGGAGTGATGCATGAAGGACGCTGGTCTCTGATTCTTGGCATGCGAGGAATGCCTGCCGCGGCCGAGGAAGCTGACGTTCTACGAGACTGCGCCCTCGCGAAACTTACGGGGGCGAGTGTTCACATAGCCCATGTTTCGACGCGTGGAGCAATTGAAGCCATTCGACGGGCAAAACAAGAGGGGTTGAAGATCACCTGTGAGGTGACACCTCATCATTGGACGCTGTCCGACGCGGCGGTTGCTGACTACGATACAAATACGAAGATGAGTCCACCACTTCGTAGCCAGGAGCACCTTGAAGCAATCTGGGCTGGAATGGCCGACGGAACAATCGACACCGTTGCGACTGACCACGCGCCACATCACGCCGACGAAAAGGCGCTGGAATTTGATCAGGCTCCATTCGGTATTGTAGGTCTGGAGACAGCCGTGGGACTGGCTTTCGATCTTGTGCACAAAGGAATTATCGGACTCGATCGAATCGTCGAGATGTGTTCGACAAATCCTGCTCGCATATTTTCTCTAGCTGACAGAGGCTCGCTGAAACCTAATGCTCACGCCGACATAACCATACTCGATCCGCAATACAGCTGGGTGTTCGATGCGTCCAAGGCGAAATCAAAGAGTAAGAACTCTCCGTTTGACGGCCGCGGATTTCAGGGGGCTTCAATAGCAACATTAGTGAGCGGACGACTCGTGTACCTTCATCCCGACTACACACGAGTTACGGAATCGCGTCAACGCCAGGCGTCCGCTAAATAAGAATTCTCAAAATGAAAATCTTCCTGAGACACCTCAACGAGACTATCCGACCGGTTGATTCGTTCAGCTGAAAACTAATTAGCGCCAAAAACATTGCGAAACTGGGGACACACGCCTAAAATGCTCCAGACCCTTAGTTCACTTTAGTTTTCACGCACCAAAGTACAGGTCTTATCCTTCTTTGGAATCTGCCCCTCGTCCAACTGAAGTTGTTTAACTAGAGCTTTTCCACGTTACTTCGGTCAAGCAAGACCGCTAGATCAAAATTTATTGGAATTCAACGGAGGCCCCGATGAAAAGTAAGCTTACCGGCTTTACCTGTATGGCCCTCGTCACATTTCTGCTGGCACCTGTTTGTGTGGCTGACAGCAACTCATCCAGGGTGCTCAAGCAGCAAGAGCGCTATACATTGTCACTTGAGTTGGAGTTCACGAAAAAGGAGCAAAACCCTCTCGAACATGCCATCTCGGTACTGTTTGATGTAGGGCCAAATGGTTACGCTACAGGATTTTTGGTCGGTAATGGATTAGTCATGACGGCGTATCACGTCATCTCCGGCAATTTGAGTAATACCAAAAAGGTTATGCTCGGTTTTCGCCCCGATGATCAACTCGCTGTCAAGGTCTACGTCGAGGGCTGTAAGGCCAAAGTATTGATGGTCGATAAGGAAGCAGATCTGGCACTCCTAGAAATGTGCCGGAACTCGAAAGATGCTAAGGCGCCTGTATTTCAAACAGCTCCCAGCAAAAACGACAAGCTCTTTCTCATCGCGCGACCGCATGGAGACAAAGTTGTCAGCCATGGCAGTTTTTATGGCAACTACATGCTTGGAAATCAAGAGTACTGGTCAGTAAAAATTGATAGCCGCGATGGCTTTTCGGGCAGTCCTGTTTACAACCAGCGTGCTGAGGTCGTTGGCGTCTTCAGCGGTTACGATTGGTCCCAGAAGCTCGCCTTAATAAGTCCGAGTATCCGTGCACAAAAGTTGCTCGAAGATTACAACTCGACTCCACGTCCCTGAATGTGTTGAAAATTGTCGATGAAACCGGCTCGGCACCTAAGGCTGCGCCGGTTTTGTCTTAGAACACTTGTCGATGCGGTATGCGCTCTTTTGCGGACAGGGAGAAACGAGGTTCTGCGGCACCGCCCTCGAGAAGGTTTGAGATATATTCGCCCACCGATGGACCATGCTTGAATCCGTGACCTGACCCCCCACCGGCAAACCAGACATTATCAAAGAGTGGATGGCGGTCGATCAAAAAATCTCCACTCGACGTGTTTTCATACTGGCAGACACGAGTCTCGATGATTGGCGCGTCGGCGAGCATTGGAAAACGATCTGAAACATAACGTCGAATCGCCATGATTCCGGCCTGAGAAACAATTCTTTCTCCAGAATCAGGGTCGAAGGTATCGCCGTGTGCGTCGCTTGCGATCTTGAATCCGCGTTCATCCAGATTTGGAATTCCGTAGGCGAGGTCATTGAAGTCGATCCACGCCGGGAAGCGATCCTGACCAAACAGCGTATCTCCCGCTGGTGTACCAAAGAAGAATACTTCCTGTTTCGTGACCTGGATTGTTTCGTTCAAAAAGGTGGGAAAGAGTTTAGGCAACCATGGTCCGCAAGCAAATATAAAGCGGTCGGCAAATATGATGTCGCCGTTATCCAATCTCAAAGAGTTGAAAGGTGTCTCACCCAGAGGCGGCTGTACAGCTCTTTGTTTAAAAGTCACCCCTAGTTTAATTGCCTCCGTAACAACGGCTCCTACGGCGCGTCGTGCCATGATTACACCACTGTCATTTTCGAACACGGCCCAACTCACGGGTCCAAAATTGATTTGTGGATAACGTGTTTCGAGCTGTTGTCGACTTAATCTCTCACAGGACGCTTGAACCCGTTGAAGGTTCCCAAGAACAGCTTCGCAATAATCATCCTTGTCTCTGGCCAACCATAACATCCCAGCTCGGCGGAAATATTGATAATTCTCGCTTCCAGAACTTGAGATATTCGAGAATAAGTCCAACCATTGCTTCAGAGAACGATGAGCAGAATCGGTATAGATCTGGTCGCGGCCGTAACCAAGCCGCATGATACGTGATTCGCCGCCAGAACTGGCCCGGCTGTTACCTGGACCGTAGCTATCGAGCAGGATGACTTTCGCCCCGCGACGCTGGAGATGATAAGCGGTCCACGACCCAAATACGCCCGAACCAACAACAGCAACATCGTAGCTTTTGTTTTCTGCCATGCAATCGGATTGTAACTTTAGGTTAAGATTTCAAGCCAAACTTTTCTTTGTTCCAATCATCGAGGATGGGTAGGGTAACTATCAAGACCGGAGAAGGGAAGATGCGACTCAAGATGCTTAGTTTCTTAATTCCTGCATGTCTGGGGTTGATTTTGACACTCGGTATGGCCAGTTCCGTAGTGTGCGCCCAAAGAGCTTTGGCCGGTACCCAGTGGCGACTGGACTCATTTGGCAGAGTTGGAGACAAAAAGCCAGTTGTTGAGGGAACCTCGATCACAATCCAATTTGGCAGCGACAGTCGTGCGAGTGGCTCATCGGGGTGCAACTCGTACAGCGGTAATTACAACACGGAGGGTGAGCGTCTGTCCTTTGGCCAGATGATCAGTACCATGCGAGCCTGCGTCGAACCCAAGGCTAATCAACAAGAACAGAAGTACATGGCTGCGTTGCGCGCCATTACGCGATTCACGATAACAGAGAGTAGCCTTTCGCTGAGTGATGAGACTGAAGTTTTGCTCAATTTCATTAGTAGTCAACCTTCAGCGAATGATCAGGGAACAGCGACTACGACACCCGCCGACATGTTGAATACATACTTCGCCGCGATAAATGCGAAGGAATACCAGAAGGCTTACGCTCTCTGGGAACATTCCACTACGACGCTCGAGGCATTTTCACGTGGTTACTCTGACACGCAGAGTGTTCGGGTGTTGATTGAACAGCCGCTACGAATCGAAGGCGCGGCTGGGAGTCTTTTTGCAGAGGTTCCGACCATTGTTGTGGCCCGCACCAAAACTGGCCGCGAGCGGGTTTTCGCCGGCTGTTACGTCTTACGTAAATCAAATATTGAAGAGCCGCCAACTGGTTGGCACATTCACAAAGCGTCTCTAGCACCCGTCACACAAGCTGGTAACATTTCCAAACTTCTATTCCGTCAATGCAATAGCTAGCGATGTTATCGTTTCAAACTGAACCACAAGCATACAACCTGCGGTTGGCGTGCTCTGATTGCTGGTGCTAGAGTGAGTGTTGCTCACGCCTTTTAATCCAAATTTTCGTAGGCTACGTTCAGCCTGGTCCGACTCGACTTGCTTGTAACAGTCATTGGACCAACAATCAAACAAACGAGACTCTAACTCGGACTTTGGAGGAAACGATGACGAGGTCCAATAGATTTGTTCTTGCTTTCCTTTTCATGCAGGTATTCGTCGCTGCCTGTGCAGACCCGGCTGCCGACAAGTCGAAGGCTGTTACTGGAGAGGCTGCAACCGCGTCGCCACAGTCGGTTGCGCAGGGAGAGAGGTATCTAATCAATGCGCAGAATTCCAAAATAGAATTTATTGGGTCAAAGGTCGTGGGAAGCCAAAATGGCTTTTTCGAAAAGTTTGACGGAGTGATCTATTACGCGGGTCAACCGGAGAAGAGCCGCGTAGAAATAAAAATCGACATGAACTCAGTCAAGACAGATGCCGATGGTCTGACAACGCATCTGAAAACGCCTGACTTCTTTGATGTCGCAAAATATCCTCAAGCTACTTTTACTTCCACAGAGATAAAACCGGGTGGTGAGAAAGCCGCGACTCACACGATTACTGGAAATCTGCAGTTACGAGGAGTCACCAAAGCCATCACGTTTCCTGCCAAAATCGGGGTTACGGGTGATGCTGTTACAGTTGATAGTAACTTTTCTATTAACAGGAAAGAGTTTGGTATTAACTATGCCGGTGCGGCCGACAACCTGGTTCGTGATGAAGTTGTTCTCACTTTAAAAGTCCGAGCGACTAAATAACGAAAATAGAACGGGCCACCGCACTTAATGCGGTAGCCCAAGGTCAATTCAACATATTGTTAACAAAACGCGGCTGAGACACTCTCCACTCTTGCTCGCGCCTTTGGAGTCAGCGACCCGAGCGTCTCAAGAACTCTCGGATGAGTCATTCCTGACCCGAGATAGGACCAACGATTGGCTTGAAGTTGGACCTTCCGAAATTCCGCCTTCTGCTCGTCGCTTAAATCAAGCCAGCAGGCGCGTTCAAGACTCTGTAGATCCAGCTCGACCTGATGTGCAAGTCCACTGTCAAGAAATCCGCCAATGGCGAGATACTCCTCAACACCGGCCAGGATCTCCTCTTCGCTTTTATCAGCAGCAAGCGTGGCAATCATCAAAGTGTCCAGCTTAGCGTGCTGGATTTCTTCCAACCAGTGATGCTTCAACAGGCTCTTAAACTGGGGATCTAATTTCTGGTCATCTTTGATACTTTCAAGGTAGTGCTTTTGTACCATCCACTCGATGTGAAGGGTTGTAATCGCCACCGCAAGCGGATCGTGTGCCAGAATCTCTTTCGCGATCGCTTCAGGTGGTCCAATGACTTCGCATTTAGATCCGAAGCCATCCTGGAATTCCTGGCGGAAGCGTTTGAATAACTGAATATGCTTAGCTTCTTCACCGGCGAACTCGAGCAATGCACGAGTACGATAGTCGTCGCCTTGCAATTGGGGACGCGCCTGATCCAATACAAACGGTAAAATGAACTCCTCAACCAATCCAAAGATGCTCAGGTAAGCATGGCCACGGATTTGATTCAGAGTGCGCTTTTCTTCCTTGTTCAGAAAGTTCAAGGACTCAACCCGCGCGAGTGACTCCGGCATGAAGGGTTTATCGAAATTCAGTCTTTTCTCGCCACCGATGATGTCTTCGATTCTCCAATGAATCGTCTCCGATGCCGCAAGGGCAGACTGATAGCTATATCTCTCAATCATTTAGAACTCCTCTCGACGCCGGAACTGTTTCGACGGCCCAACTGCCGCCTTATGTTGTTAACGCGCAAAATGTGGACGTCGAGGAGCGACCAATTTGAACGGTCGAGTCTGCAATTCAGGAAGGATTAATTATTAGCTGCGTAGCGGAAGCAAAGACCGAAGTCGTCTATCCCTCAGAAAAAGTCCCAACCACGCAATCATCCCAAGAATGATAGGGCCGAAGAATGGTTCACCAACTCTCAGATGGCTGGCGGTGGCGCCGCCGAGGTAGGCCGTTACAAGGATAGCTCCGAGGACTGAGGTTTGAGGAATGACGTAAAGGACTGTACAGATAAGTTCAACAAAACCCAGCGGTAAGAGTGTGTTATCTGGATAACCGAGTTTTTGAAATCCTTCTGTTACAGCGGGCGGTTTCATGAACTTCAACACCGCGCTGAAGAGCAGAAGCAGGACCGGCAACGCGCTGAGGATTCGTCCCGTCCAAACAAGCTTTTTAGACTCGCGGTTCGCTGGATCGAGTGCCATCTTGCTCTCCGTGCCTTGATCTGGGAAAGTTACTGACCGCCTATAACTCTCACATTAGTTAGCCGATTTCAAGGGCGAAATGGAAGAGTAGATTGTTGTAAGGGGGCAGCGTTGCTGCCCCTTACAGCGAGGTAACCCTTATTGCATACCGCCTGCAGCTGCGATTCTTTCGCCGGTCAACCAATTCGAGTCCGACGACGCGAGGAACACTGCCACTCGAGCAATGTCATCTGGTTGTCCTAAACGGCCGAGCGGTGTCTTGGCAACCATCTCTTTTTCGAAGTCACTACCGATAATGCCGGCGGTATGAGTCCCTTCAGTCTCAACCCCTCCTGGAGCGAGGGTATTGACGCGGATATTCAGAGCTCCCAATTCTTTTGCCAGGACGCGGGTAACAGAGTCGAGCGCGCCTTTGGTAGCTGAATACACAACCGAGTTCGGCGGCGACAGTTGGCTTGCGACGGAGCTAATGTTTATGACACTGCCGCCATTTGGACCAAAGTGTTTCACCCCTTCCTGTATAGCCAGGATTGGGCCAAGAACATTGGTATTGAACTCGCGATGAAATTCCTCCTCATTCACCGCTTCTAGAGGCTCAAACTTAAAAATACCGGCATTGTTAACCAGAATATCTATTGATCCATAGAGGTCGGTTGTCTCTTTAAAAAGACGTTGAACATCAGCCGCCTTTGACATGTCACTATGTACGGCGGTGGCTTTTCCGCCTTCTGAAGTGATTTGTTTGACGACTTTGTCGGCTCCTTCTTTGCTGGTTGCGTAATTTACGACGACTGAAGCGCCTTCCGCTGCCAGAGCCTTGGCGATACCAGCGCCTATCCCCTTCGAGGCTCCGGTGACGATAGCGACTTTACCCTGCAATTTCTTCCCGGTTGTGCTCATTTTCTTCTTCCCCTTCTGTCGAATTTCAGGTTCGACAGTTAGATAATCGTCTAACTATGGCAAGTGTGTCAAGTCCCCTGGAGTGAGACGGCCCGGCGTCGCTTTGTAACATCGATGTGCAGCTCACGAGAGCTCTTGCCGCATCCAACACGATGTAACAAAGCGACGCCGGGCCGTCGCACTCCAAAGGGAGTACTGGACACTCAAGGTCGAAGATCGTAAGTTTGAATCGTGGCTACTCTGAAGAAAACACCGCTGACCGACCGGCAGTTTGCGAGGATATCTCGCGCACTAGCAGAACCACGGCGCATTCAAATCCTAAAAGAGATTGGGTCGTGCACCGGTCCAACTCCCTGTAGTGCGATTCTCAAAAAACATCGTGTCAGTGCAGCGACGATTTCTCATCACCTGAAAGAGTTGGAGACTGCAGGACTCCTCGATATTGTTCGCGAAGGTAAGTTTGCTAACCTCATTCTGCAACGAGATGTTTTGCGCGCCTATCTCGAGAGGCTTTCACAGATATAGCTGCTAGCGATCCTTCAATTTAAAGCGGCTGATCAGGTCGCGGAAGCGACTGTGCTCCTTCAGACTTGAAATCTTTCCTTCCTTGTCGGCGTCTTTAATCACCTGAAGGATGCTTTCTACCTCAATATTTCCGGTGTACTGCAAGTTGTTGATGTAAAACGTCGGTGTGCCGGTTATGTGTTCAACGAAGAGACTGCTCTGGTAGTCAGCTTCGATCTGTTTCAAAAAGGAGTGTTGCTCCATGTCCTGCTCAAATCGTGACACGTCGAGGTGGGCCAAACCTGCGTAGTGTTTCAGATGGGAATCGTCCAGTCCATTTTGGTGTTCGAAGAGCTCGTCATGCATTTCCCAGAAGCGACCCTGCGCGGCCCCAGCTTCGGCCGCTTCGGCGGCACGCAGAGCATTCGGGTTCGATCGGGTTGAAGGGAAATTGCGAAAGACGAATCGCAGATCGTCCCCCAACTCTTTTCTGATGTGCTTTAGTATCGGGTACGCAATACCACAGTCGACACATTCAAAGTTTCCATACTCTAAGAGTGTGACTGGTGCGTGAGCACCTCCGGTTACATGATCTCGTTCAGTGATAGGTGTCTTTAAAGTAATGATCTCGCCTGTGTCCATGACTTTTACATCCAGCTTCAGAAAGATTTGGGCTCAGCATAGCTTGGCGCAGCGGACCGTGATGTGCAAATCAAACTGGAACTATTGGTGAGCACCTCTCCAAATGCACTTCTCCAGAGTTGGACTTGCTCACCTCATCGCCAGCGTTCCATACCGAAACCAAAGGTTCCAAAAACCACGCTTCATTAGGGCTTATCGTCTGGCGGGGGACAAAGCTATACTCAGACGCTCTTCGAATAACGCGCAAATTACTTAAGTTCACGATGCATACAATCAAATCAGGGTGGCGGCGAGATCTTTTGATCCTCGGTTCTTTGGCCCTGGGCAGGCTGTTGATACACCTATTGATCAACAGGAACTATGGCTTTCATCGAGATGAACTGGCGGTGCTTGATGATGCGCGACACCTGGCCTGGGGTTATGTAGCTTACCCACCTGTTACGCCATTTTTGGGGAGACTAGCTCTCCTGCTGTTTGGTTCTTCACTGGTTGGTTTTCGGTTTTTTGCAACGCTGGCCCAATGTGTGGCCATGGTCCTGGCAGGTTTGATGGCTCGTGAATTAGGTGGCCAGGGAAAGGCCCAGGTTCTGGCGGCGTTGGCAACGGCTATTGCTCCAGTCTCACTCGCCGGCGCTTCACTCTTTCAATACGTCTCATTTGATTACTTGTGGTGGATTCTAATTGCCTATTTTGTTTTGCGTCTTTTGAATTCTGGTAACCCGAGGTGGTGGTTAGGCATTGGTACAGCAATCGGAATCGGGATGTTAACAAAGTACACCATCGGTTTTTACGTGGCCGGACTAGTCATCGGAGTCGTTGCGACAACAAATCGACGTTATCTGCTATCGCGATGGCTGTGGTTGGGTGTCGCTATCTCCGTCTTAATCTTTATCCCAAACATTCTCTGGCAGTATCAACACAATTTCATTTCATTAGACTTCTTGCGATCTATTCACGAACGTGATGTGGCTATTGGTCGAGCTGACAGTTATCTGGTCGACCAATTCACAATCTGTATCAATATTCTTACGATACCGCTTGCGCTATCAGGATTATATTTTTATGCATTTTCGGCGAGCGGACGTAAATACAGGACGCTGGCATTCATGTTCGTAGTTCCGCTGCTATTATTTTTACTTGCCAGGGGACGCGGCTACTACATGACACCAGCGTATCCGATGTTACTGGCAGCGGGGTCAGTTTGGTGGGGAGATCGTCTCTTCAAATCGAGCACACTTAGTTGGGCCATCTGGCCCGTGCTTTTGACAGGCGGAGTTTTGGCTGGATTGATCGCGATGCCGGTGACTCCGATCAATTCGGCGCTCTGGAGAGTGAGCAGCAAGCTTAACGAGGATCTCAAAGAAGAGATTGGTTGGCCCGAACTGGTCGGCGTCGTCGCCAGGGCTTATTACTCGTTACCTTCTGATGAACGGATGCGAACTGGAATACTGACAGGAAACTATGGGGAGGCGGGAGCGATCAACTTGTATGGTCCATCGCACGGCTTGCCTGGAGCGATTAGTGTGGTCAATTCGTACTGGTTGCGAGGCTATGGCGAACCGCCGCCGCAAACCTTGATCGTACTGGGGCTGTCAAAAAAGACGCTTGATAAATATTTTGGCTCCTGTGAAGTTGTTGATACGGTAACGAACGACTTTGGAATTACCAACGAAGAAACAGGGCATCGCGATGTATTTGTCTGCCGTAACTTACGCGAGCCGTGGTCCGATTTTTGGAAACGAGTTCGTTCTTTTGGTTGACGATTAGGGTAGTGTTTTCGTTTTGCAAGTATCCTACTGCGAGCGAAGCCAGCCGATGATTCAGTCAATCATGCGATCATCCTGTTACCGGTGAAGTTGAGTGTACTATCAGGTCGCTTCGCTCGCGATACGCAATCGGTTTTTAATGACTCACCAACCTCTAGTTTCAGAAGGAGTCTTAATTATGCTGGAAGAGAAAATACTGACGAAGCATCCATCGGGTAAAACAGGAAGAAACATTAGTGTGCAAAAGTACGAGACCTTGAAGAAAGCGATACTCGCTTCATTGGGCTCGAAGTCGCTGACGCACACTGAATTATTTGAGCGTCTAAACAATAAGCTTTCCGGAAAATTTGAAGGAAATATCAGCTGGTATGGCGAGACTGTAAAGCTCGATCTCGAGGCTCGGAAAATTGTCGAACGAACCTCTACTAAGCCGCAGAAATATCGTCTTAGAAAATCTTAAGAGAATTTGTTTGCTTAGCGTCTGCGACTCGGCAGTGATCAAACTTGATTCACCGCCGCAAGAGATAACTAGACCGAGCTAATCGTAGCCCACGCTTATACCGAAAACTTTTTTCAGCAGAAAGAAAATTTAATAACCGGCAACGGAGAGAGAAAATTTAGGCAGCCATGGTTGCGAAATAACGTCGGTGAATAACGGGCAGAGCTGCAACGCCACAACTCATCTTGAAGACAGAATCCAGGTGAGAGACTTCCAGCACTCGACTCACAGGTTTGCTGACATTCATCAATTCAAACTCAAGTCCTCGCGCTTGAGTCTCTTGTCGCAGTTCCAGCATCACTCCTAAACCATGAGCGTCAATTGCCGTAACGCGGCTTAGATCAAGGACCAGAGCGCGTGATGGAGCCATGATTTCTACGGCTTTTCGCAGGATCCTGGTCTGGCCGTTGGTGATTTCCCCTTCGAATGAAAGAATGGCGACATGGCCTAAATTTTTGGCGTTCACGTTCAACATAAAATTCTCCCTTTGTCCTACATCCTAAGAAAGGTCACTTTGACTGAACTTCCTATCTGTTAGTGAGTCACCGCTCGAATTAGTTTCGCTTTTAACTGCGCTGGAGTTCCATTTTCTACTCTCTGGATGAATAACACCGCCGGTTAGGAATTTCGTGCCAATAAATTTTCAAGTTTTGGCAATGCGACGGGTGAACCAATGAAAATCGAACTCTAAATGATGAACCCTACACATTCTCCGAGATTCGGCGTGTTCAGCTATCCAAGCGAACTCAATTTATAGACGCTTGACGAATCAGTTCGTTAACAGAGGCGAGTTCCTAAAGTCGGACTTTTCGTTGAACCAGATGTGGCAGCAAGGCTTGACGAGTAGTTTTTCACGCGATACTTGTCTGCCATGCTTTAATCTTTGGAAAGCAAAAGACGGCGGATCAGGACACCGACACAATGCAAACGCCAACCGTTAACCAACTGGGTACCAGGTCTGATCGAACATCTCTAAAAGAACTTGCCTTTCTTTTCCTTCGCCTGGGGTTCACCGCGTTCGGCGGCCCTGCAGCACACATTGCGATGATGGAAGACGAGGTTGTGCGCCGGCGCTCGTGGTTAACGCGCGACGAGTTCCTCGATCTACTTGGTGCCACAAATCTAATTCCTGGTCCAAATTCGACTGAGATGGCCATTCACATAGGCCACCGACGAAGAGGTTGGAAAGGTCTAATCGTAGCTGGAACGAGTTTCATTCTTCCGGCGATGTTCATTGTTATGGCGATTGGTTGGGCCTATGTTCGTTATCGATCGCTTCCCCAGGTCGCCGGAATACTCTATGGCGTCAAACCGGTCATCATAGCGGTTGTGGTACAGGCGATATGGTCGCTGGGACATACCGCACTTAAAACCAAATTACTGGCGGCGGTTGGTATTGCAGGCGTGGTTCTCACCTTTCTTGGTGTTCATGAACTCATAATCCTGGGTGGTGGTGGCTTGCTGTTGGCTCTCTTCTATCTATCGCGGAAGGGAAGTCTGAAGGGCACCATCTGTGCTGTATTTTCAACGTCGCCGCTAACGTTCCTGTTTCAATCCGGCATTGGTTCGGCGGCGGTTGCTACGTTCAATTTGTGGTGGTTGTTTTTATTTTTTGTGAAAGTTGGTGCAGTTCTTTATGGAAGTGGTTACGTATTGCTCGCCTTCATTCGCGCTGATCTTGTAGAACGTTGGCACTGGTTGACTGAATCTCAACTCCTTGATGCGATAGCAGTCGGCCAGGTGACGCCTGGTCCAGTTTTTACCACTGCTACTTTTGTCGGATATGTCCTTGGTGGGTCAAAAGGCGCGGTTGTTGCCACAATTGGGATTTTTCTGCCGGCGTTTGTTTTTGTCGCGCTGAGTGGACCACTTGTTCCGAAGATTCGAAACTCTCCGACGGCTGCAGCATTTCTTGACGGTGTAAATGCTGCCGCCATGTCCCTCATGTTCGTTGTTACCTACCAGCTCGCGCGCTCGGCTTTGATAGATGTCACTACCATCACCCTAGCCTTGCTGAGCGCCTTTCTGCTGTTACGTTTCCACGTGAATTCCGCCTGGCTCATTCTGGGCGGCGCCCTCGCCGGTTGGCTTCTTTACAGCGGAACTGGCCGTTAACCCAACTTCCTCATGTCGACGGGCTCGCTGCGGCTATTCCTTCTCCAGCGTAATCAGTTTCTTTCGGTAATCAATAGTCACGACATAGTCTTTGAGGAACTCATTCCCGATGTTGATTCCCCAGGCTTTTTTATCACGGCCGCTACCCTTGCCGAAAAATATCACCGGTGGACCATCCACTGAGATCGCACCTACCGTTACGTTCCCGAGTTGTCCTTCCCGGTTCTGAGCCACGCCTATATATCCGACAGACGGGCTAATTGGAGCTTTACTGTATTGCCCTTCTAGCCCGAGATAGGAAACCGCCGGAGGTGTTAATTTAAATGTTCCGTCCGAACCGGTGTCGAGATTGCCCACAAGCTTCTTGCCGTTAACAGTGACATCATCGATCAGCACATTCTCTTCATATCGGAACTTTAGAACAGTCCGTTGTTGAGTGTTTGGTCCGCTAGTTAGTGTTCTGGATGGGGATGTCGAGAGAAAACGAACGATACGCCTGGGATAATCGATCTGTACGATCCGACCGTTCAACAAACTATGTCCGAGAACTCCATGAATTGGCATGCCCAGGCGCTGGCTAATCAACGACAGATCGATGGCGACCGCTTCAATATCTTTTGCAACAAGTTCACCAATTTCCAGAAGTGGCAACTTCGTTGCGTACGTTAACTTCACTCCTGAGCCGCCGCCCGAACCGGGCCGACCAATTTGGTCAAGTTTCAAGCCGACTACTTTGGCCGTAGCGAGGTCAATCGCCGAGGGATCCGCTCCGGTATCCAGCATCATACTGACAGTAACATCCGCATTGATTTTGACTGGAAGGATGATCTCATTTTTGTAGAAGTTGAACGGAACTTCTACGACTGAACCCTTCTCCGATGCTTGAGCGTACGAACTAACACAGGTACCTACCATGAGGAGCGAAATAAGTAGACCAGGTCCGATTCTTTGGTTCATGGTCACTCCGAATCAATACCTTCAGTGTGGTATCAATAGGTGATCGGTTCGTGGAACCAGACACACGCTGACTCTTTACTTACCGGCGTAAGTGATTAGTAGCAAATCGATCGGCGCTGGTTTGGGCCGCAAAGGTTCGTAACCTAATTTGGTGTCGTTCCAATGAATCCGATTCCGAAACTAAGGGGCTCACTCGTGATGCCTTTATATCTCACTCGTAATTTGACGTCGCCGACCTCAGTCAAACCATTTTCAATTCGAAGCACCAGCCTGACGAAGGACGGATTTTCGTCGAGCTTGCCGGCAAACTCAACACTCAGTGGATAAACTCGATACAGGCTATCTTCGACGTCCGCCGTGAAGTCACTCGTTGTATCAGTTGCTAATAAATTGAAGTTCGTTACAAAAACGATAATTCTCGTGCGTCGATCATCTGACCAGGGGAGGTCGTACATCAGGTTGAAGGGCTCAGCCGAATGATATACCAAATCCAAAGCGAGAGCTCGAGTAGGATCCGAAGCCGGTAAGATGATCGGAATGCCAAATTCCGCCGACGCAAGGAAGTCATTCGTTTGGTTCGTGCTTAGATTTGCCACACTCACGCTGCTCGCAGTGAAACTATAGCCGGATTTTATAGGCGTCAACGTGTAATTTCCGCCCGATGGTAAGTCGACATAGTAGTTTCCGTCGTTATCAGTCGTCGCAAGCGCGCCGATGGTACCCGTCACTGTCAGGCTGACACCTGGTAATCCGAAGCCCCCCGCATTTCTAATTTTTCCAGAGATCCTTAGTTCTGGAACGGCAACGAAGTCGGCGTTTTGATTTGCGGAGAGGTCGGAAAAAAGCGTCTGTGATTGTGCAAAGACATTATTAGGATGGCTCACAAACACGGTGTAGTCACCCTCGGCTTTCGACGTAAACGAATATCTACCTTCCGAATCAGTTGTTTGAGTCTCGGCCTGGTCGCCGCCAATTCTTACAGTCGCGTTGCTAATCGGAGTGCCATTAGCCTTCTTTACAATTCCCGAAATCGTATAGTTTCTCAGTACTCCTTCAAAAGCAAAACTCAAGTTTGTTGAAAGGTCTGAGACGGATCGTTGCGAAACTTCAAAATCATAGTTGTTGCGCGACACCGTGACAGTGTAATCTGAACCTGCCGGAAGATTCGCGAAAGCGAAGGTTC
>DASROI010000058.1:0-13845 GCA_035646955.1 Pyrinomonadaceae bacterium | reverse complement strand
CAGTTGGAGTGGCCACAGTCGAAACCACGGATTCAAGGGCCTTTCGAGCTGTTAGCAGGGCGTCGGCACTGGTACCCGCGCTTAAGCTCGCACCCATTACGGTAATTCCCGGCAGTACGTGACTCTCACTGCGTACGGATGAGGGCTTGTTAGTTAATTCCGGGAAGAGTGATTGCCAGCGGATTTGGATAAGTTTTGCCATGATAGCAGTTGCGAAATAGTCAGCGTCTGACCTGGCAATCCCTCTGACCGCCATCCGGACTTCAGCGCTTGCTCCTGGTCCATTTACAACTAAAGCGCGGGTATCGGCGGGTACAGGCTGGCGAAACGAGGTCGGAACAATTTGCTCGCTTTTACGCCATGGTCCAAGCAGTTGTCTTAAAGTTCGAAGAGCCCGGGCTTTCTGAATACCACCCACGATCGCCAGGGTGGCGTTGTTTGAGTTGAGAAAACGATCCCGAGCCAACATAAGGTCGGCCCGATCAACGCGGCCGAGGTCCTCAACTGTTCCGGCTGACGGCCGCCCGTAGGGAAACTCACCAAATAATCTAGCAGCTATTGCCCGGTCAGCGACCACTGAGGGCGAAATGGCGGTCTCGCGGATAATCTTCAGCCGCGCCTCTTTAATTCGGTTTACGACTTCGGGTGCGAACTGTGTAGCCAATAATCCATTACGAAGGACTTCAATAATCTGGTCAAACTGGGCCGCTTTTCCGACCATCGTGATGGTGGTTGAGTCGTAATCTACGGTTATGCTGAGCTTGCCTCCCATTTCATCGGAAAAGAAATCTATGGTTGCGGCATCAGGAAATAGCAGATCTCCTAACAACGCCATTTCGCCCGCCTTACCAGCCAAATCAAATGACGCCCCACTATGTATTCGTAACTTGACCAGAACATCCGAACTACCCGGTTTTTCCCAGAAAAGAATCCTAAGTCCGTTGAGTAACTGCTCGCGGTCGGGTGCGGTTTGAGCAGGCGCGTTAGAGGCAAGTAACAAGAGTGCCAGCAAGGCGGCGAACGGCCGCAGGTTTTTCAGAGGCATTGTTATTATCAACATCTAGTGACGAAAAGGCTTTTGGCTCGAGCAAAAGGCTGCATGTTGGGTCGAAAACATCTTAGATGCCATGAGTTTGCCCGTCAAACCGTTTAGCTTCCAAGCGCATCCAAGGCCTTGATTAGCGAGCCGATTGAGAACGGGTAGCAAGGTTTTTCGGCAAAATTTTGTATGACTTGCTATCTCCCCGGGATTAGAATTCACCCCGGCACGACCATTTTTCTGGCTCCGGCCGTAACTTTTAGCTTGTTGGCGGTAAATATGAGCAGGAAGCAATTCCTGCAGGATCGAGTGCTTAATTGCCCGAGAAGACCACAGACGAGCTTTTACTTGAAAGATCGGCAAACGGTGACCAGGTAGCCTTTCTGGAATTATACGAACGTCATCGCCTGCCGATTTTCAGATTCACGTACCGGCTGGTCGGTTCTGTCGAAGTGGCCGAGGACGTAACGCACGATTGCTTTCTGAGCCTTATTCGCAAACCGGAAAATTTCCGGCCTGAGCATGGGGCATCTTTGAGAACGTACCTATTTGCGGCTGCCCGGAATCTTGCCTTCAAGCATTTTCGGAACCTGGGTCGCGAGGGTACATATGATGATTTGGATGAAGAGCCGGTGGCGCCCCGCCGACATGAGCCTCTCAGACGAGTCTTAGCTCAGGAGCTTGTCGATAGGGTTCGCGAGGCCATCACCAGTTTGCCGCCGCTTCAGAAAGAGGCATTAGTGTTGTTCGAGTACGAAGGACTAACTCTTAGCGAGATCGCAGTGATAGCCGACACCGACATCGGCGCTGTTAAGTCACGGCTATATCGAGCCAGAGAGCGATTAAAAGTAATACTTGGCCCTTACATTTCTAAAGGCCAGCAATTGAATAGTAGTCGGGAAATTGTTACTTTGAAGGAGGCCTGAAATGGGCGTTGAGCCAGGTGAAGAGTTTATTTCAGACGATGAGCTCAAGTCGCTGCTCGAACGCTGGAACGCGCCAGGACCTTCGAGAGTTCTCGACGAGCGAATTGAAACCAGTTTTAAGAGAGAATTTTTAGGTGCAGATAGACTTCCAGAGTCTGTGCTGCTCCCCCACGGTCGAGAAGAGGTAGTTTCGATGAAGTTTTGTTCCAAGTGCGAAGAACAATTTGCAGACAAGTTCAGCTTTTGCCCTGTTGACGGCAATCCCTTATCAACCGTCACTGAGCAAGTAGACGAACCGAGTCTCACAGTCAGCAGGCAGGACGCAACACCCGCCGTTGATACCATCACTGCATTTCCGGCTAAGGCTGAGTCAGACCCGACGGTACGCGAATCCACAAGTCGAACTGCGCGTCCGGCTGTTAGAGCAGCCGCCGCTGCTTCTTCAGCGTTGGCGCTACGCGAAGAATACCACCTTACTATCATGAGTGATGAGGGACTCGTTTCCCGTCTGACCCATGAAATTCGCGACGTGGCCCATGAGTACGAGTTGACGTGGCCTGAATTCAAACGCGATCCCTTTGGCTTCACTAAGCGCACATTTATCGGCTACGGCCAAATGTTGCGCAAGTTTCTTTCGAATCGTAACGTCGTCTTGGCAATGGGCGCTGCCGTGCTGGGTATGTTTGCACTCGTCGGTGCGGTCGCTCTCATCGATAGATCGCAGTCGACGCAAAGTTCTCGGGTCGGTCTCGTGGTCTTTGCGCTCATAGCCGCCGGGCTTCTCGTAGCTCTATTTTCGACTTGGCTGGGTCGTGAACGCGGTGCCGCAGTAATGGGAGCGGAACCTTCAGAATCGCGAAACGTGGTAATCGCGATGTGCAGCGCGTTCATGTTCCTCTTTATTATAGTCGGTGTCATCGTTGCGATGGACCGGCGCCAGAAGCAGCAGCAGTTAGTAGCGCAGAATGCGGAAGAACTTGAACTCCAAAATCTGCTCGATATTCCAGATGAACAGCCCACGCCTGATCCCGGTACTGCCGGTTTAAACAAAGGCAGTGGTGGCGGAAGCAAGCCAAAACCCGAAAGGGCAGCGGGCGGTGGTGGTGGTGGTCGAGAGGAACAAAAACCAGCATCTTTCGGTAAGGTTCCACAGGCTTCATTGGATGTGCCTCAGATCGTTGCACCAGATCCAAAGCCGCCCAAGATCAACAATCCATCTCTTCCTGTTCCAGCCACAGTAGTAGCAGATCCGGCTTTGGTTCCACCAGATGCCCGAGTGCTCCCGTATGGCGATTACAAATCAAAGAGTACTGATCCTTCCTCAGGCCCGGGTACCGGCAATGGTATAGGAACAGGCACCGGTGGAGGTATCGGTCCAGGTGAAGGTGGAGGACTTGGACCAGGCCGTGGAGGCAATATCGGCGGCGGAGACTTCAATGCCGGCGGTGGTGGACCTGGCGGCGGTGGTGGCGGCGGTGATTACAACAAGATCTTTACAGGCAAAGACGTGACTACCAAGGCGCGTTTAATTTCCAAACCGGAACCGCAGTACACCGAAGACGCACGTAAGAATCAGGTGACTGGTACGGTAGTCTTGAAAGTTGTGTTTGCCTCGTCGGGGCAGGTAACAAACATTCGAACTGTTTCCGGTCTGCCTAACGGTTTGACTGAAAGAGCGATAGCAGCTGCCCGTCAGATTAAGTTTGTACCAGCTACGAAGGACGGCCACCAGGTATCCATGTGGATGCAGCTGGAGTACAACTTTAACCTTTACTAGTAGTCCTTTCCTTATGACAGACGAAAGCGGCGCTCAAATCAATTGAGCGCCGCTTTTTTCTTTTCCTCACAACCTCGCCTAAGAATGTTTTTCGGCGAAGCGCTTGATTCTGGCAATTCCTTCTTGTAGTTGGGCCATCGACGTAGCGTAGGAGATTCTAACGTATCCTTCAGCGCCAAACCCGGCGCCATCGGTAACAACAGTATGCTCTTCCTCGATCAGTCGTTGTGAAAACTCAGCTGAAGTCTTTATCCCATTCTTTAAACAGCCACGGACGTCAGGAAAAGCGTAAAATGCGCCCTCCGGCTGAAAACATTTTACCCCGGGAATTTCCTTTAGCGCATCGAGCAACCATCCTCGACGCCGGGTGTATTCTGCGAGCATCGTACCAACTGACTCCTGTGGACCACGCAACGCTTCGACCGCAGCAGATTGAGCAATCGAATTTGGATTCGAGGTACTGTGACCTTGAACCTTTAACATCGCGCGGATCCAATCAACTGGACCAAGTGCGTAGCCCATACGCCAGCCAGTCATCGCATACGTTTTAGAGAATGATCCGGCAATGCATAGTCGTGACCGCAACTCAGGCGCTAACGTCGCAGCGCTGAAAACCTCGGCCGGAGGATAAACAAATCTCAAATAGCATTCGTCCGAAACAACATACAAGCCGCGCTCGGAGGCCAATTCAACAATCCTTCGAAACTCATCCGGAGGCAGAACCCGACCTGATGGATTGGACGGAGAGTTGAGAATTATGAGCTTAGTTCGCGGGGTTATAGCCCGTTCCACCTGCTCGGCGGTCAGCACGAAATCTGTCTCTTCAGTTTCGATATAGACGGGTTTTCCACCCGCGAACACGACAATTTCCGGAAATGTTACCCAGTAAGGCTTCGGTATCAATACTTCATCCCCTGGATCCAGTAGCGTCACAACGGCATTAAAAATGGCCTGCTTACCGCCAGAAGTTCCCATCACTTCCGCTGGCTTGTATTCAATATTGAAGGTTGAGCGATAAAACTCAATAAGGGCTTGATGGAATTCGCTGGTGCCGCCAGTTGCGGTGTATTTTGTTTTGCCGCAGGTCATTGCCTCCGCTGCGGCACGCTTAATGTTATCGGGCGTGTCGAAGTCGGGCTCGCCCGCGCCGAAGTCGAAGACCTCTTTGCCTGCGGCGCGCAGCGCTTGAGCTGCCTGCATTGCGGCGAGCGTCGCCGAAGACTGCATCCGGGTAACATTTTGAGAAATGGGAAAAGGAGACATAGCTGGGCTGGTATTCATTCTATTAAATTCCAGTTGATGAAATCACAGAGTTGCGCGATCCCATCCGCACTTCCTTTCTTGATGCTAACTGTGAGCTGAAATTTTAGACTTATTAATCGACTTGAGTATAACACGCTGGAAAATACGAAAGACTCCATTATTTGTTTTCGTTAGTCTTTTCTCTCATCTTCTTCTCAATCAGTGGTGGTACCAGTCCTTCGATTGCACCGCCCAGCTGGAACACTTCTTTTACAAGCCGCGAACTGACGTATGAATAGATTTCAGCAGGCATCATGAAGACCGTTTCGATGGACGGTTCGAGACGCCGATTCATCAGTGCCATTTGCAATTCGTACTCGTAATCAGAGATGGCCCTAATGCCTCGTACGATCGCATCCGCTTGCTGGGCGACAGCGTAATTAACTAATAACCCGCTGAATGAATCAACCCGGAGTTCGCAATTGCCTTTGTTGATGTCGCGGAGGACTGCGGTCAACATCTCGTGCCGTTCCTGAGTCGTAAAGAGCGGGTGTTTCTCTGGATTGACCAGAATTCCGATGATAATTTCATCAAAGAGCTTGCAGCCGCGCTCAATGATGTCGAGGTGGCCATTGGTTACGGGGTCGAATGAGCCAGGATAGATGGCGCGTCGCATGGACCAAATGGTAAAGGCTATTCGGGAAATGGTAAATAGCACAGAAGCTTAATCACCATTTCGATTCCGATCCTCCTCAGATAAACCGAGCGCTTGACACTCTAGATCGCGAATGTTTCAATACATTTTGACAAAGTGACGTGGTGAGTTAAGGCGACTTGCGGCCACGAAAAATAATCCGCTAAACAGCTGTGAGTCGATTCCAGAAAGTTCAAAGGCTCCGCGTTGTTTGGCGCGGGGCCTTAATATTTACAGCTGACGTGACAAGTCAGCTTCGGAACCAGAAACATCGGCGAATATCTTATGTCTCGTTTCCTCGACGCTTTAAAAGAACGAATCGTCGTCTTCGACGGCGCAATGGGTACCAGTCTTCAGCTTCAGAACCTGACGCTTGACGATTTTGGCGGTCCACGCTTCGAAGGCTGCAACGAGAATCTCCTCGTAACCCGCCCGGACGCAGTCGAAAAGGTCCATGCCGGCTTCTTAGAAGTAGGTTGCGACGTAATTGAGACCAACTCATTCAACGGCACTCCAGTCGACTTTGATGAATATGGAATTGGAGACAAGGCTTACGAAATGAATGTGTTGGCTGCGAGGATCGCGAAGCGAATTGCTTCCGACTACTCGACTGCTGCCAAGCCGCGTTGGGTCGCCGGTTCGATGGGACCCGGAAGAAAATTACCGACCCTGGGCCACATAAGTTTTGCTGATTTAAAGGCTGCTTACAGTGAACAGGTTCGCGGACTATTGGACGGTGGCGCCGATCTCTTGATTGTTGAGACCTGCCAGGACCTGCTACAGACAAAAGCTGCGCTTGTCGCAATCTTTGAACACTTCAAAGAAAATCGTTCTAAAGTTCCCGTGATCGCACAGGTCACTATCGAAGTGTTCGGCACCATGCTCAACGGCACGGAGATTTCGGCCGCGCTTACTTCACTTGCACCCTTCCCAATCGACCTGATTGGCATGAACTGTGGTACCGGACCTCGGCACATGACCGAAAGTATCCGGTACCTTTGCGAAAACGCGCCTTTGCCGGTTTCAGTGTTGCCCAATGCCGGGTTGCCATCCGTTAAAGACGGGAAAATGCATTACGACGAAACACCAGAGACCTTTACGGAGCAGGTGGTCCACTTTGCGCGAGATTTTGGAGTTAATGTTGTGGGTGGTTGTTGTGGCACTACTCCAGATCACCTGAAGTTGGTAGTAGAGGCGATGCAAAATATTTCGCCTAAGCGTCTTGATAATCGGCTCATACCCGCCGCAGCTTCCATCTATATTCAGCAGCCGTACGTCCAGGACACTTCCTTCCTCATTATTGGTGAGCGCGTCAACGCAAGCGGGTCGAAAAAGATGCGCGATCTGCTAAACGCTGAGGACTGGGATGGTCTTGTATCACTCGCTCGCGAGCAGGAACGAGAGGGTGCGCACATCCTGGATGTAAACGTCGACTTTGTAGGTCGCGATGGTGAAAAGGACATGCATGAACTCGCCTCGCGTCTGGTTACAAACGTCAAAATCCCTTTGATGTTCGACTCGACGGAATGGCAAAAGATGGAGGCTGGCCTCCAGCATGCCGGCGGCAAGTCATTACTCAATTCAACAAATTATGAAGACGGCGAACCACGCTTTCTGAAGGTGCTTGAATTGGCAAAGCGATATGGTGCAAGTGTCGTCGTTGGCACGATCGACGAACAGGGAATGGCTCGCACCGCCGATGGTAAGTTTCAAATCGCCCAGCGCGCTTACAATCAAGCCATCGAAACGGGACTGCCGGCGTCTGATATCTTTTTCGATCCGCTGGCACTGCCGATCTCTACCGGTATTCAAGAAGATAGAAGAAACGCCCTCGAGACAATCGAGGCTATTCGACAAATCAAGAAGGATTTGCCCGGCGCGTTTACGCTCCTCGGCGTGTCGAACATCTCTTTCGGTCTTAACCCGGCTTCGCGCGTCGTACTCAACTCTGTATTTCTCCACGACGCAGTTGAGGCTGGTCTCGATGCGGCAATCGTCAATGCGAGCAAGATCGAACCGCTCAATCGAATTGGAGAGGATCAGCTTAGAGTCGCAAGAGAGCTGATTTACGACGAGCGAAAGTTTGACGGTGACAACTGCATTTACGACCCGCTGACCGAGTTCACTAAGCTCTTCGAAGGCGTCAAGTCCAAGAGCGCCGCTAAAGTTTCCAAAGGCGACACTGTTGAAGAGAGACTGAAGAACCACATCATTGACGGCGAAAAGATAGGTCTTGAAAACGAGTTAACGCTCGCCCTCCAAACACATCCGGCACTCGATATTATCAACAACATTCTCCTGGACGGAATGAAAGTAGTTGGCGATCTCTTCGGAAGTGGACAAATGCAACTGCCGTTCGTGCTGCAGTCAGCCGAAGCAATGAAAGCCGCGGTTAGGTTCCTGGAGCCCCACATGGAAAAGAAGGGTGGGGCGACGGCAAAGGGAATCATGGTTCTGGCAACCGTGAAAGGTGATGTGCACGACATCGGTAAAAACCTTGTAGATATTATTCTCACCAACAACGGATACAAGGTCCATAATCTCGGAATCAAGCAGTCGATCGACAGCATTCTGCAGGCGTACCAGGAGTACGGGGCAGACGCGATCGGAATGAGCGGGTTGCTGGTAAAGTCGACCTTGATAATGAAAGAGAACCTCGAATTGATGAATGAGCGAGGGATCAATGTTCCAGTCGTTCTGGGTGGCGCAGCACTGACCCGGCGCTATGTCGAAGATGATTTAAAGTCTCTCTATAAAGGACGGTTGTTTTATGCGCGTGACGCTTTCTCGGGGCTTCACACGATGGACAAGCTCGTAAGCGGAAATGGTGATGTTAGTGCCGACGAGTCGGAATTGGCTGTGATTGATCAGGCAGAGGATGTTGAAGACCTGATAGGAGAAGAAGCTAAGTTAGGTATTCGCAAGCCACTTAAGCCACGAGCGATTGTCCAGCATAAGGACACAACTCATACTCGGCGATCAGCGGTCAGCGAGGACGTTGCAATTCCGGCGGCGCCGTTCTACGGCTCAAAGGTTGTAGACAATATTCCAGTTGATGATGTCTTTGGGTTCGTCAACGAGACGGCTTTATTCAAAGGGCAGTGGCAATTCAAACAGGGTCGCACTCCACCCGATGAGTACAGGGAATTGGTCGATACGAAGGTCAGACCGATTCTTAATGACTTAAGATTGAAGTCAAAACGGGAACAGCTGCTGACTCCAAAAGTTGTTTATGGTTACTTTCCCTGCCAGTCAGAAGGAAACGATCTAATTGTTTACCACGAGGACCAGAAGACGGAACGAGTGCGATTTACTTTTCCCCGACAACCAGGTGGTAAGCATCTCTGTCTGGCAGATTTCTTTGCCTCAACTAAAACAGGAAAGACAGACGTTGTAGCGTTTCATCTTGTCACCGTAGGTCGCAGGGCCACTGAATATTCTCAGGAGCTTTTTAAGGCTGATAACTACGCGGACTATCTCTACTTCCACGGCCTAAGCGTTGAGAGTGCTGAAGCTCTCGCTGAACTCTGGCATAGGCGGATCCGTGAAGAGTTGGGTATCGCCGGCAACGATGCGCGAGAGTTGACGAAGCTCTTTCATCAGAAGTATCAGGGATCGCGATATAGTTTTGGGTATCCGGCCTGTCCGAATCTGGAAGATCAGCAAAAACTATTTTCGCTTCTGGATCCGGCGCGAATCGGCGTAAATCTTACTGAGGAATTTCAACTAGAGCCTGAACAATCTACTTCGGCTATTATTGTTCACCATCCCGAGGCGAAGTACTTCTCGATCGAATAGCCGGCTGTCAATGTCCGATGTTCAGAGTCCAGATTCGGGTCAACTTCAGATTGACCCTCACCAGTTGCGCGACCTTTCGTCGCGTCCGCAATCCACAGCCTCTCACATCGAACCCTCCGAAGAAGAAGTCGAAGTCCTGACATGGTTTGAGTATTTCGCTTTTCGGTGGGTGCGACGGATGAATCATGGTGGCTGGAAGCGCTTCTGGACCTGGTGCCAGATGACAATGGGGGCCGGATGGATACATCTTTCAACTTACAACATCATGCGCGTGTACGGCCTGGAGCATGTGGAGAGCGCCGACCGTGGACGTCCGATATTGCTGGTGGCCAATCACCGGTCCTTCTTTGACATGTATGCTGTTTCGACGGTCTTGTTTCGTTCTACCAGTTGGCGCAAACAACTTTTCTTTCCGGTGAGGGGCCGCTTCTTCTATCAAAGTCCTTTAGGCCTGCTCGTCAACCTAATCATGGGATGGTGGTCCATGTATCCGCCTTTTTTCTCCACTGGCGACCATCCCATCGCTGACAAGAGACCTTTCGATAAATATTCGTTTCGAGTCCTGACGGACTTGGCACGCGTTGGTGAAGGAAACGTTATCGGTTTTCATCCGGAAGGAACCCGCAACAAGAATGATGACCCGTATTCGTTTCTGCGGGCGCAACCCGGAGTCGGAAAGCTTATACTGGATGCACATCCACAAGTGATCCCCGTCTTTATCGGCGGACTGTGTAATAGCCTTCCTCGGCAAATAGCACGAAACTGGAACCGGGAGGAAATGATTCGTATTCATTTTGGAGAGCAACTCGACCTGACGGATTATCTTAAACAACCGGATCGACTTCGCACTCATAAATCAATCGCCGATCACATAATGTTGAAAATTGCAGAATTAGGTGAGAAAGACCGAACTCTAAAAGCTTCGTCTGAACACAGTCAGATTCAGGACGAGAATTAGACATGCCACTACCTTTGGTCATTGTTAACCCGGCATCGGCCAGTGGTACAACCAGCAAAATATGGCCCCAGCTCGCCAGTGATCTGAGAAGTGGTTTTGGTCCATTCAACGTGGAGTTCACGCGTGAGGCCAGCGACGCGACCGTTATCGCTAAGCGCGCTGCGCTAAAGGGAACTCGCTTCGTCGTTGCTTGTGGCGGCGATGGAACCATCTCTGAAGTGGCGAATGGCATACTTGAATCCGGTAAAGACACCGAACTGGGAATTCTTCCCAGTGGTACAGGCGGAGATTTCAGACGGACACTCGAGATTGCCGCCGACCCAAGGTCTGCTGTTCGAGTCTTAAGAAGTGGCAAGAGCCGTCGGATTGATGTAGGACGAGTAACCTTCACTGATAGGTCAGGCGCCGAAGTCATCCGCTACTTTCTGGGAGTTGCTTCATGCGGGATGAGTACGAAAGTCATCGAGCGCGTGAAAAGCGGTGGTCCAGAATGGCTTCCCGGTAGCGCTTCACAATGGTTAAGTGGACGTATCTCGTTCGGGGCATCGCTCATGCAAACAGCCATGCGTTCAGAACCAACCCGCGTGGTTGTGCAAATCGATGATGAGCATGAGAGAAATCTGTCGATCTCAAATCTCTGCATTGCAAACGCTCGATATTTTGGCGGCGGCATGAAGATCGCGCCCGATGCGAAACTGAATGACGGAAAGTTTGATGTAATCAGCGTCGGTGATTTGAGTACTCTGAAGATAGTAACGAGCGCGCCTCGACTTTATGTTGGCTCGCACCTTTCAATGCCCGAGGTGAGCCATACGCTTGCACGAAGAATTACTATCCGGACGCCGGCTGGTGGTCCACAAGTGGACCTGGAGATAGATGGAGAGTTGTTGGGCCATCTGCCGGCCACGCTTCAGGTTGTACCCCGTGCATTATCGGTCCGTTGCAACGTGTGAACAGCAATATTAAGGAGAACCGTGACGGGTAAAACGCAAAAGGATGAAACGATTGCATCACTGCCGGTGTTTCTGCGCCGCCTGCTTTTGCCCCTGGGCATTAGTATTGGTTTAATGAGCGTGGCCCTACTGATCGGCATTACGGGCTATCATGTGATCGCTGGCTTTAACTGGGTCGATTCGATCCTGGAAGCGTCAATGATTCTGGCAGGAATGGGGCCTGTCAATACTTTACCGAGTTCCTCGGCCAAGTTGTTTGCTTCAGCGTATGCGTTATTCAGTGGAGTAATCTTTATTGGAGTTATTGGTATAATCCTTGGGCCCTTCGTTCATCGCGTGCTTCACAAGTTCCACTTAGAAGGCGGTAAAGCTCAGAAGTAATCGGAAACCTTGAATCCCTCCCAAAATTCGTTACCTGACGAAATTTGTCTCTTTTTTGTCAGGGCTGATTTCTCTTTGCCTGCTTGCACAAAAACTCTATGATGAGCGTGAGGCCCCATGGATGAACGACGATCTAAACCCCGGTTAAGCGTTAGCCTGGACGCAGTTTGGGATGGCGATGAAGAACGACATTCCGCGCGAGTAACAGATTTGTCTGAAGGCGGTTGTTACCTGGACACTGTCGGCGAGGTGATGTCCGGGGAGATTGTCGCTTTTCGCATCTTACTTCCCGACGACGATTGGTTGTATTTAGAGGGTGAGGTTAGACATCATCGACACGGAATGGGATTCGGTGTTCAGTTTGTCGATCTTAATGAAGAGCAGACCGACAAATTGTTGTGGCTTTTGCGGATTGCTAAAGAAGCCGGCCCCGGAATTCCTATCTCAGCAGATCTGGTAGAAGATTAGTGCGGATAAGGTAATCCCGACATCAATATCGCAGGCGACTCCTTCCGTATTAGACCAAAAACCGAATTGAACCATCAAAAATCCTTGAGAAAGAGATCACGCTCCTGTATGGAATCTTGTCTGCTGCCCAGAAAGACCTCTACTCCCAATACAGCTGCTCGTGAGGATAGTTCTGTAACGTAATGGCAATTCAGGGCACACTGAAAACGATGAACCTTACCGATCTGCTCCAGTTTCTGGCGGCGGGACGGAAGACGGGTACGCTTAGATTCGATTGCGGCAAGATCACAAAGCAGGTCTACTTCAAGAATGGTCTAATAGTTGGATCAAAATCGAATGATCCCAAAGAGTATCTGGGCCAAACCCTGTTGCATTACGGAAAGGTGACTGACGAGCAACTGCAAATTGCTCGTGAGACGCAACGGTCCACTTCCGGCAGGCTCGGAGAAGTTCTGGTACAGCTCGGTTTTCTCTCTGAAGAAGATGTCCTGGCAATCCTCAAGACAAAAACGCTTGACGCAATCTATGACCTCTTCATGTGGACCGACGGTCAGTTCGAGTTTTATGACGACGAAAAATTGCCCGAGGAACTCATCCTCGTCGAAGTGGAACCAACTAATGTGATCATGGAAGGTATCTACCGTATCGACGAGTTGGCTCGCTACAAGACCCTCGTTCCGAACGATAGAAGCATTCTTGAACTAGCTGCGGGTTGGACTTCATCACTGAAGCTCGGAAAAGAGTACCGGCAAATATTTTTCTTTATCGAGAAACGGATTTCCGTAGCCGAAATCTGTTATCACATGCATGCCTCGGCCTTTCATGTGTACGGGCAGCTTTACGATCTAATAGGTAAGGGAGTTGCTCGCGTTGCCGGGGAATTGCCTGAAGACCCGCTTCCTCAACTCGCTCCAATTGAGGATCTTCCCGAAAGCACTACCGAAATGATCTGGGCGGCCGAGCGAAAAATGAAGGAAGATCCGGAAGCGGCGTTGACGATCATACAAAAAGTGCTAGGAGACGAACCCAATAACGCTGAAGCACAAAAATTGTTGACCGATGCAGAGGAACAATTTGTTAACCACATCTTCAATACGACCACATTATCTCCGCAATCGATACCAAAACTTCTGATCTCCCCTACCAGCCTCACGAACACCAAAATGGATCCCCAGGAAGGATTTGTATTGTCGCGCATCAATGGCAGTTGGGACATCCAGTCGATTCTTTCGATTTGTCCCTTCCGTGATGCCGATTGCCTGAGAATGATTAAAGATCTCATTGACCGCGGCATCGTCGGGTTATAGAGTTCTTCCTCGAGAAAATCACGACCAAGGGTTGTTAACGCAGACAGCTTCAACAACTTTCTCACGGAGGTCAATATGTCTGAAAACAATAAGGCGATTTTGCGACGCTGGTTCGAGGAAGTGTGGAATCGGGGCCGAACTGATGTCATCGACGAGTTGCTTGCGAGAGATGCTGTTATCCACGGGCTTCAGGATGCCAATGGTCAGGCGGTCGCTGGATTCGCCGCGTACGAGAATTTTCACCGGCAGTTTCGCGGCGCGTTTCCCAACATCGCGGTATCAATTGACGATATGGTGGCTGA
>DASROI010000057.1:0-2334 GCA_035646955.1 Pyrinomonadaceae bacterium | reverse complement strand
ACTCTAACTTACGTTGGGACTTCGTTGGTTAGTTCGGGTGATTTCGTGGACCGCTTTTCTCGGAGCGTAAAAGGCGATCAACGAAATCACACGAAGAAGAAACAATCCGAGTTTTGACACGGACTCTGCCGTTGGTGGGATTAGCAGAACGCCGACTGTGAGCTATCAACCAACTTCAACGCGCAACCATGCTTTAACCAGGCGCAGGTCGCGCTTGATAGTTGGTTCAGAGACTTCCAGAGCAAGTGCGATATCTGAAAGTTTCATTCCACCAAAGACGCGCATCTCGAGTGCTCGTGATTTACGCTCGTCAAGAGCGGCGAGTTTTGTGAGAGCTGCATCGAGAGTGAGAACTCGTTCGGCGTCGTTGCAAAGAGCCGAAGGTGTCTCGTGGTCAAGCGAGATAAGGGTTTGTTCACCGCCACGCTTTGAAGCATGGCGCTGTCGCGCATGATCGACAAGTATTTGCCTCATCAGGCGGGCCGCAACACCGTAGAAGTGCGCACGGTTTTGCCACTCAGGCATGCTTTGCCCAACCATGCGCAGGTAGCTTTCATGAATCAACTCTGTCGGCTCGAGAGTGTGCTCCTGCCTTTCGTCTCTTAGGTATCTCGCGGCAACCTTCCGTAGCTCCCGATAAACGAGGGGCATCAACTTATCCAGAGCAAACTCGTCACCGCTTTGCCAATCGACAAGCAGTCGAGTTACATCGGATTGTTTAGTCGGAGGCATTGCCGGTCCTCGATGAAGAACGAGATGGGCCAGATTATAGCAACCGGTCATAAATTGATCTCAGATCTCCGACTTCAGATCTCAGAGGGAAGTTGGAAGCCGTATTTACTCAGACCATGCGTCACTCACTCATAGACTGACCCGTAAGCTGTTTGATCTGAGATCATAAATTTGCGATCTGAGATCAACAACGACTGACCGCAGGAGCACCCCTTCAATCCGCTCCTGCGGTTGCGTTGTCTCTGGGGAGAAAACTCCTCCCCTAGCAGAATGCGATTGAAACAGTTTCGACTCGCTTCCTGGCCTTTGGACTCAAACTCTCAAGCGTCTCAAGCACCTTCGGATGAGTCATGCCACTGCCCAGGTACGTCCAGCGGTTCGCTTGCCTTTGGACGTTCCGGAACTCTTCCTTCTGCGCTTCGGTAAAGTATCGTTCTGTGGCACTCATCAAACTCGCCATGTCGAACTCGACTTGTTGAGTCAAACCACCGTCGATAAATCCCCCGATCGCCAGGTACTCTTCAACCCCGTTAAGAATCTGTTCTTCATTAAGTTCGGCTGCCATCGACTCGACCATCATTGTGTCGATCTTTGCGTGCTGAACTTCCTCAAGCCAGTGATGCTTGAGCAAACTCTTAAACTGCGGGTCAAGATCCTGATCGTCCTTCACGCTGTCGACGTAGTGATTCTGGACCATCCATTCAATGTGCAGTGTCGTTAGCGCAATGCCGAGCGGATCGTGCGCGAGAATTGCGCTGGCAATGGCCTCAGGCGGTCCGATGACCGGACACTCTGTTCTAAAACCGTCAGCGAACTCCTGGCGAAATTGCTTGAACAGCTGGATGTGCTTGGCTTCTTCACTGGCGAACTGCAGCAGTGCACGAGCACGATAATCATCGCCATGAAGATGCGGTCGGGTCTGATCAAGGACAAAAGGAAGAATGAATTCCTCCACGAGCCCAAAGATGCAGAGGTATGTGTTTCCGCGAATCTGATTCAGAATTCGCTTTTCGTCGTCGTTTAGAAACGAGAACGACTGCACCTGGGCCAGCGACTCCGGCATGAATGGCCGGGAAAAGTCGAGTCGTTTGTCGCCTCCGATGATGTCTTCGATACGCCAGTGTATTGCGTCTGACGCGGCTAAAGTTGATTGATAGGTATATCCGTGGTTCATCTTGGAACACCTCCTACGGTTCCAATTGGTTGGTAAAAACGCCCTTATCTAGACATGCGGAAAAAAGAGGGAAAAGGGATCAGGAAAAGAAAGGGGCAGGTGCAGGATGCAGGTGCAGGTGCAGGAGGTAGCTGCAGGAGGTCGGTGCAGGATGCAAGTGCAGGAGGTAGGTGTTCGATGGGTTTGGCGGCTTTGCCGCATTCCGTGCGGAAAGCCTCTGGCTTTCCGTCTGCACGCTTAAATTACCAGCGGCTACGCCGCGGGAGGCGAAGCCTCGGTTTGTGGGGTTGGCTGGTCGGAAAGCCGGAGGCATTCCGCACGGAGGGCGGCAAAGCCGCCTTTAACGCATCGAACGTCACCTGCCACTTGCCACCTGCTCCTGCCTACTGCCGCTGCCTCCTGGCTCCTGTCTCTTCACTCTCCAATTA
>DASROI010000056.1:0-5140 GCA_035646955.1 Pyrinomonadaceae bacterium | reverse complement strand
TCTTTGCGTTTACCGGATTGCGCACGGAGATTGGATTACTGAATGACTGGTCCAGCTGGCTTACCACCATCATCATCATCGCTGTTGCGATAGCGGGGAAGCTTGGCGGCAGTATGCTGATGAGCCGTTGGACCGGAATGACCTGGTCTCATTCCTACGCGATTGGTGTCTTGATGAATACCCGTGGCCTTGTCGAATTGGTGGTGCTAAACATTGGATTCGATCTCGGCATCTTGTCAGGTCGGATTTTTGCAATGCTCGTCATCATGGCGCTGGTGACAACTTTTATGACCGGGCCACTACTATCGCTCGTTAAAAGGCAAATTGACGAACCCCTGGGCCTTGCACAAGAAGTAACATGACAACGATACAGTGCCGCGAGCGCAACTACCGGATCGTACACTCAATGAATCTAATCAGGATTCAGGCCTAAGTTTGAGTGTGCCTTCCCGTCGCTGCGCTCGCGGCACTGTACTCATGGTTCGACACACACACACACCGAATTGGCGTTTGTGTAAATCAATTAAGGAACACCCTGAGTTAGGAGGAACGAAGATGAGGAGAACCGTCATAGGAAGCGTAGTGGTGTTGTTTGTTCTTTCGATCTTAGCCGCAGCCGCCGGTAAGCCAAACTTTACGGGGAGTTGGACCATGGATCGCGGACGGAGTTTTGGTATGCCGGGTGACATGCAGCAGACCATGACCGTCACGCAAAACGAAGAAACCATTGAACTCGAAACAAAACTAATTCAACCTAATAACGAACGATCCGTGAAAGACACCTACATACTGGATGGCAAGGAACACGAATTTACGCCTCCGGTAGCGCCAGGACAACCGCCAGCAAAAGGCAAAAGAACCAGCACGTGGCTTCCCGCTGGTAATGGGATTATGGTGACAGAGGCAACCACAGCAGAAACCCCAAAAGGACCAGCAACAACAAACATTGTAAGGAAGTGGACACTATCGGCCCAGGGCGAGTTGGTGATCGACATGTACGTCGACAACCCTAACGCGTCGTACGAAACAAAACGAATTTTCCTAAAGAAGTAACCCGATCAATTGGAGGCAATATTGTAGGCCGCCATCTCATTCGAGTTTCGGACAAGGATTCGACCAGCTGCGATGGCAGGATAATTCCACGTCTTTCCCTGCAACGCAGTAAAGCGCGACACTTCCGAGTATTGATCCGGGCTGGCTTTGACGAGTGCGAGATCGCCGTTGTCGCTGATTACAACCAGGTGGCCGCTTGCCAGGATAACCTGACCGTAACCATACCGTCCGCCCTTCCACTTACGTTCTCCAGTGTTGACGTCAAGACACGTCAAGATACCTTCGTCCAGTCCATAGACATAACCGTTATAAAGAACTGAACTATTAAACTTGTTCTTCATGTAATTGTTTTCCCAAACGGTCGTTGGAGTCAGGCTCTTACCACTGCCGGAGAGTTGGACCAGGGCTGCACCCTTGCCGTATCCAGAGGAAATAAAGAATCGGTTCTTGTCGACCATTAATGGCTGTGAAACATTGATTCCGTTATCGGTATTCCAAGGATAACTCCAGAGCACGGAGCCATCTTCAGGCACGAGCCCCACTACTCGTGAAGAGCTCACCACCATGATTTGGCGCCGTCCCGCCAACTCGACCAGCATAGGCGAGACATAAGCCTGCGTGTCGTTGAGGACTTTCCAAACGGGCGCGCCGGTCATCTTGTTATACGCAACTACCGACTTACCACTTGTTCCACCCGGTAACACGATCACTTTGTCGTCAACTACGAGTGGCGACGCCGCCATGGCCCAGGGAAGATTCTGCGCCTGGTTCTCAGAGAGAATATTCCTGCCCCAGATCACTGCGCCGGTTTTAGCATCAAGACAGCGCAATTCGCCAGTTGCTCCGAGCGCGTAAATACGGCCCTGATCCCATGTAGGCGTGGCTCGTGGTCCATCACCCGTTTCATCGTTGTATTCGGCGTTCCACGCTTGCGTCCAGATCTCCTTGCCCGTAGCGACGTCGTACGCGACCGCAACTTCCTGTCGTCTTCTTTGTTCAATGGTATAGGCTGCACCATCTGCAACTGAGAACGACGAATAACCAACGCCAACAGGTTGTTTCCAGACAAGCGGCAATCCAGCAGCGGGCCAGGTTGTCAGGATCGACATCTCGTCATACTGCCCATCGCGCTTTGGACCGCGAAAGCTGGTCCAATAGTTTCGAGTGGCATGGCTGGACGCTGTCTGTGCCGCGGCATCGGTTGTTCCCGGGCTCGGTTGCTGACCGGCGATGGCGACACTCGCGGCAGGGGAAGCTGTAGCGGGAGCTGCCGGGCCATTATTTGCGGCCAGGGCGGCTTGTTGTTGTCGATGTTGCTCGAGCTGAGCATAGTGAGCTTCGTTTGCACTACGTGACCGTTGCCAGAGATTAAAAGTGAAAACGTAGCCTATGGCGATGACCAGGATGCACAATGTTGCGATGAGCTTTGTCCGCAACGTGTCGCGTCTCAGCCAGACCAACGCGAGGCCGACGGGAGGTAAGAGTATCGATGCGGCAACTAGAATCGCTGTCGAGTTGTACCAAGGTGTCGCGGCGGGTTCCTGGAACATATTCACATCCTCCCATTTGATCAGTTAACGAAGGGTCAAGATCTTGGAACGTTTCGAAGAGACCGATTATTAACCTTTTAGACGCATGAAGCCAGCAGAATGTTCCGTGGGAGGAGACAACGGGATAGTAGTGGTCGCCGAGGTCAGTACCGATGGGCGGCAGCGTCGGGTGAGTCTCGAAATACCAACAACCCGACCGCAAGTGCAGGCTTACCCGACGCTACCGCGCATCGGTACTGACCTCACCTAAGGGCATCACGAACCGATGCAATAGAGATTGTGTTCACCACGGATGAAGATACGTCCGTCGGCGATTGCGGGCGATGCGTACACAGGCTCTCCGACTGAATTCGTGCCCAGCACTTCATGTTTGGGCCCAGCCTTAATAATAAAGGTGTCGCCATCTTCACTGGTGAGCAGAATCTTACCGTCAAAAGCTACCGGAGAAGCTGTAAACGTAGCTGGAATAGGAATGCGTCCACCTTCGTACTTCACTTCTCCAGTGCGCGCATCGAGACAGGTGAGAATGCCACGATCGGTCATGATGTATAGATAATCCTGGTAAAGAATCGGCGATGGAACATAGGCAGTACCTTTGCTGTACTTCCAGACTTCACTCGCGCTGCCAGTCAAATCACCTGAACCACCAAGTTTGAGAGCCATGGCAATCTTTGCCGGAAAACCTGCAACGAGAAATGCGACGTCGCTATTCGCTACAGGGGATGGTATGGCATTGCTTTCGACGCCCTTGTGCGTCCAGAGTTCCTTCCCCGTGGCCGGATCGTACGCGATGATGGATTCAGTTCCACTCGTAATTAGCTCCGCTCGTTTCGCAGTGTGAACAAGCAACGGTGTGGACCAGCTAACCTGCACTTTACGTGGAGTCTTCCAAACCTCTTTACCGGTCTTCTTATCAACCGCGACTATAAAGGACGCAGCACCATTCTCTTCATCGCACTGTACGATTACCAGGTTTTCGTACAGGATTGGTGAAGTTCCCGTGCCCATTCCCACTGTGCCAAGATTCCCAAGCATCGCTTTCCATGCGAGCTTACCGCTGAAGTCGTACGCATAGAGTCCTTCAGTTCCGAAGAATGCATACACAAGCTTTCCGTCAGTCGCAGGAGTCGACGCTGCATAAGAGCTCTTGCGGTGGCGGTTATCGTAAGGTGTTCCTTCCCACGCGACCGATTGCCATAAAACTTTTCCGCTGACACGGTCGATACAAACTACTTTGAAAGTGTGTTTGCGATCGGCACCAACGCTGTCAGGATGTAGAAACTCTTTGTCGCCATCCATATGTTTGATTGCTTTGGCGCCCGGGACGACTTCACCTTCAACTGCAGTAGTCAGAAAGATACGAGTATTCCAAACAATTGGAGACGAATGACCACGCCCTTCGATTGGAGTCTTCCATTTGATGTTCTTTGAGACATTCCAATCACTCGGAAGATTCTTCTCAGTAGAAACTCCTGAGCCATCTGCACCGCGCCATTGAGGCCAGTTAGCAGCCGAAGTGGCGTTTATAAGAGAGAGAAAGCCAATACTGAGTGTAGTGACAATGGCAATTCCGGTGGCGATGCGACGTTTGGATTTCACAGGTAGTTTCCTTTGAGAACAGTGTTAGCTTTGAACTCTTTACTTTTGACTTTATAGGTCAATTTTGAGAGCCGGTCTTTTTCGTTGTGGCTGGAGACTCGCCAAACGCGAAGAGATGATTCAGCCCTCTAACAATAATCAAACCATCTGAAACTGCGGGGGTTGCCATCAATACCTCGCCAACTGGATTTTTAGATAGAAACTCATACTTTGGACCAGCCTTAACGACGAAGATGTCTCCATCTTCACTCGAGAAGTACAGCTTTCCGTCCGAAGCTACCGGCGATGCCGTAAATGGAGCGCCAGTGCCACCCAGTCGCTCCTGGTAAACGCGCTCACCAGTCTTGGCGTTATACGCAGTAAGTACGCCGTTATTGGAGCAGGTATAAAGTAGATCCCCGTAAACCAGGGGCGTTGGCATGTAGGGCCCACCGCGCTGCTTACTCCAGGCGATGAAGTCATTCGACTCTTTTCCATCTTTCAACGAAATGTCACCCGACGCTCCGAGCTTGATGGCGTAGATTGGTTGTACAGGCGGGTAACCAGCTGTCACGAAAATCAGATCATGGGCCACAATCGGAGTTGGCGTTGTTATTTCGGAATTGGGAGTCAGCCGCCACAACTCTTTTCCGGTCGCAGGATCGTAACCGCGAATTGCCTTTGTTCCGTTAGTGATAAGTTCGGAGCGTTGCGCACCTTCGTAAACGGTTGGCGTTCCCCATGAAGGCATTTCTTCGCGAGCGGTCTTCCAAGCGAGCTTTCCCGTTTTAATATCGTAAGCGGCGATAAATGAATTCTTCTGAATGTCGGCCTGAACAATGACGAAATCCTTGTAGATAATCGGCGAGCTGCCGTACTCCCATTGATAATCGGGATCGTAAAACCAACCGGCGTCTAACACCCCCAGATCCTGCTTCCATAAAAGCTTGCCATCGAGG
>DASROI010000055.1:0-2554 GCA_035646955.1 Pyrinomonadaceae bacterium | reverse complement strand
ATCGCAGGATGACTGCGCAGAATCAAGGGGGAATCTTATGAAGAAAGGAACAGCAACGCTTGTTTCACTGTTAACTCTTGGCCTTTCAGTTGCGCTGATTGGTCTGTCTCCAGTATTTGATGGGTCGGACGAATCCGCACTGGGGGCAAATCAACCACAGGCAAGTCCTAGCCCGACACCGCAACCGAGACCTTCTCCGCGACCGACGGATACACCAGAACCGAGCCCGTTGCCGACGCCAATGCCTAGCGCCAACCCGTCGCCAACGACGATGCCAACTCCAAGTCCGGAATCGAGTCCATCGCCATCGCCTGATCCTAGCCCATCGCCGGCTCCATAGATCAGTGTGGACCATGTGAAAAGTCAGTTATTATGCAGAGACCGTCGATGAATGTGAGGACCAAAGATGCAAATAGCTGAAAGTGTCAAACAAGATGTTGCCGACTCGACTGTGCCTGAGTCTGCGACGTTCGTTGAGCGGCTTGCGAAAACAATTGGGGCGACTGCACGTGCTTCGACTGTCTTTGGCGAGCCGGTTATTAGGGATGAGATCACAGTAATTCCCGTCGCGAGTGCTCGTTGGGGCTTTGGCGGTGGCGGAGGCCAGCGCGGAGAAGAACGAGGCAGAGGCGGCGGTGGCGGAGTAATTCTTCAGCCAGTCGGCTTCATTGAAATATCAGCAAGCGGTGCGGAGTTTCGCCGAATTCGCTCAAGCCCAATTGCTCCGGTCGCCGTCTTATCAGCTTCGGTGGGATTACTGTTGTTTCGCTGGTTGTTAAAGAGGTGAGTTGAGGTGATAAGGAAACTGAAATCGGGGAAATACCGACTCTACTCGAGAAAGCTCGATCCAAAAACGGGGCGGCGTAAAAATCTAGGTACTTTCGACACGAGAGAACAGGCAGCTCAACACGAGAAGCAGGTCCAATTCTTCAAGCGAAAGGGCTGATTAATTATGAATGGCCAATTCTGAATTGTTAATTATCAATTTGAATTACACTCTAGTCCCGGCGGGTTGCCATAGCGCAAGCCTGGGCTGAAATTGGCCAACCCCTCGCTGTACCTCTAGGTTTAGTCTGACTCGCTGCTTTCTCTTCCATTCTTGCGTCAGTGTTCTCACTCGATTAGCATCATCCAACAGACTATTCATCGAGGACACAACGATTAGCTCAAACCATTCCTCGCGATTTCGGATCGCAGCTTCAACTTATCTTAATAGCGCACCATTGACCTGGAGCTTCCTGCATGGCTCAAAACGTGATTTGGTCGACTTTGTTGAAGCCGTACCTTCGCGATGCGCACAACTGCTCGCCTCCAATCAGGTGGAGGCCGCTCTCGTACCCGTAATCGAATATCAACGTGCCGGAGATGTCTCATTGGTACCAGACGTTTGTGTCGGGTCGAGAAGAGAAGTCCTAAGTGTTGTGCTGGTATCACAGAACTCGGAGCTTGAAGATATTCGCAGCGTCGCGCTCGATGAGTCGTCGCGAACGTCTGCTGCTATGCTCAAGATAATCTTCCGCGAGTTTCTTAAACGCGAACCAACATGGACCACCTACAACCCGAATCTGAGAGAGATGCTCGCCACGAATGACGCGGCCCTGATAATCGGTGATCCTGGGATGACTTTTCCGCGTGAGGGTCTAAAGGTGTGGGATATGGCCTCTTTATGGCAGCGGTTCACCGGCTTAGGATTCGTCTTTGCGATGTGGATGGTTAACGACTCGCATATTGAAGGCGCGCAGCGCATCGATTTCGCGGCGGCCCGCGACGAGGGTCTGGCGCACAGACCTGCGATAATCGACCATTACACGACGCTTCTGGGCCTTTCGTCTCAAATCGTTACCCGTTATCTTCACGAAAACATCTGCTTCAGTGTAGATGACCAATTAAGACGAGGTCTTGAGCTCTATTTTTCACTGGCGGAAAAGCACGGCCTGATTCCCCGAGTTAAGCCTTTGAAAACTATTTAACCATCGCTTAGTATCCTTGCATCATGACTGCTGCCTCAGCCCAAATTCAGGCCATACTTGATAACGTTCTGGCGGGTCAGAGAATGTCCGCTGAGGAATGTACGACACTCCTGGAATCGAATGAAATAGCTCGTATCGGAGTCGCTGCTGACGAAGTGCGAGCCCGTCGTCATCCAGACAATATCGTCACTTACATCATCGATCGAAACATCAACTACACGAACGTTTGCAACGTAGTCTGTACCTTTTGCGCGTTCTACCGCCGGCCTGGAGCCGCCGATACTTATGTACGAACTTTTGATGAGATCTGCGCCAAGATCGACGAGACGATTGCCCTCGGTGGTACCGGTGTTTTAATGCAGGGCGGGCTTCATCCCGATTTTGGCATTGAGTGGTATGAGGATCTACTGCGCTCACTCCGTGCAAAATATCCGGATTTTCAATTGCACTGCTTCTCACCTCCAGAAATTCATAACATCCACCTGATCTCAAAGCTGGATTACGAAACAATCATGGGTCGGTTGAAGGCGGCCGGACTCTACAGCCTTCCGGGTGGTGGTGCTGAGATTCTTGATGATGAAGTG
>DASROI010000054.1:0-23927 GCA_035646955.1 Pyrinomonadaceae bacterium | reverse complement strand
ATATAAGGAGGCGCGTTGCATAATCAAGGCGCTAAGATAACAAAGCGCCGCCGGGCCGGCGCACTCCAAGGGCCAAAAATAATAAAGGGCTCTGTTTAGTTACAGAGCCCTTTGAGGCTTCCAAACAAATCTGACGATCTTTAACTCTTAACAACTTTCACATTCGAATCGAGCTTCAGCGAAAAATCGCCTGATGATACCGGGACGTTTTTCTGCAACTTGGTCAGTCGCATAGTGGTCGTATCGTCATTTTTCTCGACGATTTTGGTCTGAATTGGCATTCCGGCCGAATCAATCCAGATCTCAGCGTACTTATATCCCGCATTTCCTTTAGGGATTAGCGTGAGATGGATCGTGCTCACTCCACCACCAATAGTCTCTTCGCGAACGTCCTGCAAGGGCTGGAAACGGGTCTCTAACTGCTGCTTGGACATGTACATCATATCCATTAGACCGGGAACCTTAGGCGCTTTGCCTTGCGCTCCTTCGTAAACCACCTTCAACCGGGGTCTGTACAGCTGATAGCGTCCGTTCGAAACTGCCAGCGTTTCTGACGTCGGGCGTGTCCAATCAATCCTTAACGATACCTGGCGTCCCGCGCCTGGTAGGTAAATAACTGCACCCTCCGAGGTGTCTTTCGTGCCAATTTGGGAATTGTACTTCTCTACACTGATCCCCGCTTTGAGTGACTTCAAACTCGCCCTGTTCTTTTCCAGCCTGTTCAAAACTGAACTTACTAGGCCGGCGCCCTGCGCCTTAGCCGCCTTTGGCGCGGCCAAAACCGCGACACAAAGTAAAGCCGGAAACAGAACCAGGGAAACAAATCTCTTCATACAAACTCCTTAATAAATAACTAATCCCTCGGCCCGCAAAAAACCGAGCAATTATAGGGAAAGACTACCGGATGTCAACCTCATAGCTCAGCGTCTTCCCGTCTGAACCGACCATTTTCCGAACAGCCAACACCTGCGTCCCGGACCGCCCGGTCAACAACCGAACTTGCTGTTCGATTTTGGCCTTATCTTCTTCATTTGCAACATCTTCCGGTCTTAACACCAAGGTCTTAGCGATGGGGCTTGGATGCTCAACTTCCACAGGCCGTTCGCCACCGGAAAACCAGCCCTTGGGCGTCAAAAAGATAAATATCAGAATGACGACACATAGGATGTCCCACTGCCAGGTGTTTCTTTCGTAGTTCCAGAAGAAAATCTTCTTTAGCGTCGTTAGCAGGCCTCGCACCTTTTTCAAGCTTGCAAGTGATCAGCCACGAGACTGCGTGGCTGGCGGGTACCGGAAGATTCTAGCCGTTAGACTAGGCTCTGTAAACGATTTTTACAAACGCACTCCCGGCGAATGCTCAACAATGTGTCCATCGCGCATCTGTACAATCCTTTTGCACATTGCCGCGGCCTCAGGATTGTGAGTAATCATGATAATGGTCTGATTGAAGCGGTAATTCAATTCCTGAAACATGTTGAGCACCAAAGCGGAATTCTCTGAATCCAGATTTCCAGTTGGTTCATCCGCCAGAACAATGGCCGGGCGCGTGACAACAGCTCGTGCAAGCGCAACTCGTTGTTGTTCACCACCTGAAAGCTCAAGGGGCTTGTGATGGAGCTTATCTTCCAACCCAAGGAGCCGTAAGACCTCGCGACGTCGCCCCGGATCCTCGCCACCGTTGCCATGTATTCGCTCCGCCAGTCGGAGATTTCCTTCAGCCGTTAACGTAGGAAATAGATTGAATCTTTGAAATACAAAGCCAATTTTCTTGCGCCGGACGGCAGTCCTCTTAGCATCTGATGCAGAAGTAATGTCCTCGCCATCAATTACAATCTTGCCGCTCGTCGGCGTCAAAAGGCCTCCCAGCAGGTGTAACATCGTGGATTTTCCACAACCAGAAGGCCCCATGATCGCTAGAAATTCGCCCTCTTCAACATCAAGTGAAACACCTCTCAGCGCCGGCACGTCAACCTTGCCGATACGATAGACCTTCACCAAATTTTCAGCTTGTAGAATTGTTCTCATCGAAATATGACGGCCGTTCGCAATTTTTTTGCCAGCACGGCCAGGAAAGGTCTAACGAACAGCGGGTTCACCTACATATGGAGTTGATGTAAAACTCAAGCGACAGATGTTAATACATCTGAACGTTGTTATCTAGCAGTGTCGCGTGGAATGGATCAGAAAAGCAGTCTCGGAGTTAATGATTTGCAGTAACCTTTCGCGAATTTTGTGCATCGAGATCAACTTCCGGCAATTGCCATTTGTTCTCTAACACAAACGACTGCGGCGGATAGTCTCGGTTCAATTCGACCGACAGAGGATCCTGGTAGCTAATACTAAGTTTGTATTGATCCTGTGGCCTTGTGATTTCAATGCGGCTCGGAAGATTGACGGTTGGACCAGCACCAAAAGGCTTTTCATTGAAATAGGCTACATCAGTAATTAGTGCTCCGCGATCGTCATAGGTCTGCAAGCGCGCGAGTCGAATTTCGCCGACGCGGTCGAACCAAAATCGGCGCCTCAATAGCAAATCGCCACTCTGAGTTTGCTCTAATTCATCAAGCAGGTAATAAGCACGAATTACACGATCGTCCTTTCCGGCCTCACGCCTCGCATCTTTCTCTTCCTGGAAGAACTGACTCTCCGCATAAAACATACCGGGCTGTCGTTCGATTGGACGCATCAATAGTGCGTCGGTCAAATGCTGTGGCCTGAGATTGGAAAGCGCACTGACAGTCTGCTTTTCGCTTTTCTGTTTACTGTCCATCTTTGGATCGGGTTTAACGCCATTGCTGTTAAGTTTGTCGTAGACCGCGTTGTTGGTCCCCTTCACAAAGCGCTTGTATTTTTCTTCGCCCTGCAAAACGGCAACTCTAAAATGTTCGCCATCAGACGACATTTGAACCAGATCGACAAACAACAACTGAATGGCCATATGGATTTTGGCAGGACGCTGTAGTGTGACAGTTCCGTCCACCTGACGATACTTATCGGCGATACCAACGGTCGCAAATGACGTATCTTCAAACTGGACATCAACTTTCCCATGGACAGACGTCGTGCTCGCCAGTTTGTTGACTTCGGCGATCAGGCGGTCTTTACCCGCTTCCCTTAACGGACTAAGAAGTGGGGGCACTCGGACGGTTTTGTGGGTATTAAAGATTCCGCAACCTGAAGTTGAGACAACTACCGCGAGTACGGCAACCAACAGTGGAGAATTTATCCGACCTAATCGGGCGTTGAAATATTTGAGCATTAGATAGGCCTTACGGCGGAAATCATAAGTCAAACGCCGACTGATCGCGAAACGGCCATCAACCTTACAAACAAGAGTTTTTCGTGTCAACAAACGAACCTTTCCAATTTTTAGTTTGGCCTATTGCCCACCCGGCAGCCTAATCGAGCTCAAGCGGTGGCTTTTTAAACCGATCTCGAACCCGATTTATCGTGTTTACGATGCCAGGTCTGCTTAACAATTTCTGTTCCAGCCGAGTCTTTCCGGGAAAATCCAACAACATTATCCCCAGTAGCACCGTTAACAGGCCCTGACCTGGAACTCCTGGTATCGAAAGAATGATGCCCAGCACAACTAACAGGACTCCCAGGATGTTTTTCCCTATTATTCCTGCCGCCCGCAGTGCAGGACGGGGACCAGACCAGAACTTTGTATGGTGGCCTTTCTTGAAATGATCCGGCGGGATTTTTACTAGAACAAGGGTCACCACTGCGAGGCTGGCGAGGAGCGTCGCAATAAAGATGCCGCTTCCAATAAGGACACTTCGCCAGGTTAGAGTGTTGAAAAGATCGATAAGCGAATCAAACATTCTAAGCTGAGTGTTGTCTTAAGGACTGGCGCTCTCGTAACAGTGACTCAAAGAGCTCGTCGACGACGGTTTTCAGAATTTCTTCAAATTGAAAGTCTCTTTTTTCCGCAACAGTCCAGAACTCATCAAGTCCCCTCGCCCCCGCACGCTCAAGCGCAAGCGCCTGGATCAAGAGATCTATGACATCGGCGACCTTTACGATCTTTGCCTCCACCGAGTTGCGTTCTTCGTACTCTTCGTGAAGTTTTATATAGTCGCCACGGAGTTCGCCCATGGGGGCAACAATCTCTTCAAATGCTCTGGCCTCCGCTACCTTTCGAACATCAGAGCCGAAGAACATAGTCGCAGTGCGAGGCATATCACCGACGAGAACTTCGGACCAATCATGTAGAAGTGCCAAGCGCAAAACCTTTTCGAGATCGAGTTCAACCCCATCATGCTTTGCGCGATCGGCTATAAACATGGCGGTCACAGCCACCCCAAAGGAATGGCTCGCGACTGATTCGGTTCCGTTCGGCAACCCACGCAGAATCCACCCCGTACGATCAAGTCGCTTCAACCGCTGTAATTCAATCAGAGTTTCAAGCATTAAACTGTGCAATAGCGCCCGTCATAATACATCTGTGCGTTCCTTTGAGCGGTAACTCAACGGAACGCAAAATAGACTGCTCCCACCAGGAACAAATACGACACCAGGTTATTCCACTTTATCGACTCCTTGAACGCCACTAAAGCAAACACCGTGAATACCACCAGGGTGATGCATTCCTGCATAACCTTTAACTGCGTCAGAGTGAATCGACCATAACCTAAACGATTTGCCGGCACCTGAAAAAGATATTCAAAAAATGCGATTAACCAACTCGATATGATTGCAAAGATTAGCGGTGCATTCCGATGTTTCAGGTGACCATACCATGCGACGGTCATAAAAAGGTTGGAAACCACGAGTAGAGCAATTGTCTTCATCCAGTCGCCTTTTTTGAGATTTGTTCATACCTATAGCCTGTGGGCAGCTAGTCTTAATTTTAGGGGAACTGCAAAAGGTTTAGCTCTGACAGGGAGCATGTCCGCAGCCGCAGCCAATTTCGATTACGCCGCTTTGCTCAGCCTCCTCACAATACTCGCTGCAATATTTACTATCGGCTTCTGGAGCACAATCACAAGCCGGATGAGCACATTTACCAGATTTTTCAGCCATTTGAATCCCTCCCGTAAAACAGTTCGAGTGTTACATCTCGTCCCGTGAGATGCTAGAACTCTAGTAGTAGAGGGTCAAGGCAACGGTCCAATCTCATGGAGATTCTTTGATAACGATGGTGCGTTGCTTGTCTCCAACCTTAAGAGTCATGGGTCTGTCGAGCTGAATTGGGTGAGAGTCACCATCGATATTGATTACCAGATTGGGTAAAGGGCGCGTCTCCAGCACATTGGTAATAGTTGGCGGAACTCGAGGAACGAGACTGGTCGCGACAATTCGCCAACTCGTAGGCGAACATGAAATGCGTATTCCCGGACTATCAGTTTCCAGAGATTCATTCGCTGCTAACGCCTCAGTTTTAAAGACGCCCTCGCCGCAACGAACTGCCGATGAGTCGTAGAAGGTCACGATCCCTGACACAAATCCGAATGCCACACTTGTAGTATTACGTACAACGAACCTGACATTTGTAACTGGCGCTTCAGGCGTACCGTTGAGGCCGCTGGTCTTCAACATTCCTTCAAGCGCAGAAGCCCCTAGCGAATCGAGCGCTACTGCAGTCTCGGAGAGGCCCACACGCTTTTCAGCGGGAACCGTGGTTGTCTGTGCGTGCACCATAATGCCAACCGCAATCAGACATAGGCAGGCGACGAGTTTCTTCATGAGAACTCCTAAGCTGGTCAAAGTTGAGTTCAACTGCTCCTTAGTCACGGATTATCGCATACATTAGCTGGTCTATAGTTTGACCGTCTTTGGTCACACTCCGTTTGAGGCGACCCTCAAAACTGTATCCAGCCTTTTCCAGGACACGAGCGGAAGCAGGATTCCACGCAAACACATTGGCATATAGCCTGCACAGGTCGAAGTTAGCAAAAGCATAATCTGTAACTGCTAACAACGCATCGGTAGCGATTCCCCGTCCCCAAACCTCTTCACCAAGCCAGTAGCCAATCTCCGCTGAACGATGTGCAACGTCGTACTGGATCGAAAAGCCAATTCCTCCAACCGCCTCATCTCCGACGGCTATAGCAAAATTTGTTTCGGGTTGAAATCCAACTACGGACTCGAGCCATCTTCGCGCGTCGCTCGCTGTATAAGGATAGGGAAACCGGTCACGCAGATTGATCCAGACGTTGCGATTGTTCGCGTGTCGCACTATCGCTTCAACATCGCTCCATTTCCAACTCCGAACGCTCGCGACTGTCAGCTCGACGTACATCACCCTTCCTTTTCACATAGCAGTCGAAATACGCGGCAGAATTGCGGCGCCTCGAGGCATCACATAACCACTCCTGACAGGGCCAATCTTCTGGAGCGCTTCAGATAAGTTCGCTGCAGGTGTCATTCGCATCTGAATAACATTATCTTCCGGTAAATCAGAAATCAGATGAATGTTAAAACGTTCGGTCTTCTCCAGGAGCGACCAGGCAGTCTGCCCATTGACTTCGTAATGCTCTCTGAGACGGTCCTCCAAAGTTCGAGAGTTCTCAGCGTCGAACCATTGCAAAAAGTTCGCGCGCCCAAACCCATCACGACATTTTGCCATCACAATGATCGTGCCCCCCGTGTTACAGGCGTAAGAGGCCATCTCTATTGCTTTGTGAGCTTGAATTAGATTGATGTCGTGCGGCGCTCCACCACAACTTACGATCACCAGGTCTCTTCTCTCGTCAATTAGTCTCGAACGGCTCTCTAAATATTGATCACATGCGGCGCGGTGAGACTGAAGCCAGTCTCCACAAACAACCGCTACAGCGCGCCGGTCATCACTAACAATTGTATTGATTAAAAAAGTTGGCGCCACTTGAGCAGCAATCGCCTCACACTCTTCGCTAACTGCATTTCCTGATAACAGTCCTGGTCCAACACCGGCTCTACGTCCACCCTTGCTAAAGTCCAACGCTAGAAGATGAGTTGACTCGATAGTTTCAGCCGAGGCAAGACCGGGACAAATCGATTTTCGACCACCAGTAAAACCGGCGAAGTAGTGAAAGTTGATACCACCCACCACCACAGTGTGAGAAAAGTCTCGCAGAGCTTTGTTGACAGTAATCGGGGTGCCTCTTGGAGTTGAGCCGAGCTGAATTAGATTTTTCTCGTCGTATGCGTCGTGATCAAGAGTTCGGATTCGCTGGAGAATGAACGGAGTAATCAGGTCGGCTTTTTCTGCCGGTGTAACACTACGGTGGATTCCGGTGGCAAAGATGATTGCTAGATTGGCTGGAGAAACCCCGGTCTGAATCAGACGGCGCACGAAGAGGTTTACTATTTGAGCGCTGGCAGTCGCTCGAGTAGCGTCCGACACCACGATGAGCACTGAGTCGTCGTTGTCGATTGCCTCATCGAAATGTGGACCGGCAACTGGAGAATCGAACGCGGCGCCGATTTCAACGTCCGACAGAGCACGTTCTGGGTTATTCGCGTTCAACACTTCGAAGCGAGCTGGGTCGAATTCAAAGTTATATGAACCGTCTCCGTAACGCAGTTCTACATCGCTCATATAAGACCGAAACTGTTTAGTCAAATCTAAAGACCAAATTCCACCATCGCTTTTTCGATCACATGAAGCGACAAAAAGTCGGCCTCACCCGTCGTACGAGCCTCAGCAAGCCATTTCCGCACCATCCGGGCCTCTTCAATCGAAACAATTCGACAAGCACCTGTTAAGGCCAGCGTAACTAAAGCGTCCGGCGCTCCATGAGTGACCAGTGCGGCTTGAAGGGCGGCCTGTTCGCGCAAGTCAAGGGTAAGCAGGAGACTGAGTTCCATTTGGTCGTGATGGATAACCGCTGAGACAAACTTTCAATTTCGATCAGACCGAAAGCACGCGGTGCCGGCATGGCAAAAATGAAACATCTCATCTTCGAAATCAGGGGTCTCCAGCTGAATCGTGAGATGATCAACTCCAAACCTATCGTGCAACTTGATCCGTAATTCTTTAAGCAAATCGGGCTGCGAAATTGTCTGGGAGTGAATTACATGCGCACTAAGAGCTTCACGACCTGATGTGATCGTCCATACGTGCAAGTCATGAACATCATCGACGCCTTTAGTAGCGAGAATCGCATCCTCCACCGCCGCAAGGTTGATGTGTGCCGGAGTTCCTTCCAAAAGAACATTGGCGGACTCGCGAATAACTCTAATCGACCCCCAGATGATCAAAATACTTATGAGCACGCTAAATAGTGGGTCTGCTGTGTACCACCCAAAGCCCCACATACAAGCGCCCGCTGCTAAAGCCGCAACTGAACCAAGAGCGTCCCCTATCACGTGGAGCCAGGCTCCGCGCATATTCAGATCAATTTGATCATGACCGTGTAGAATCCAGGCACAAACAAGGTTAACGACCAGACCACCTGCGGCAAAAATCATCATTGGGCCACTGCGAACCACCGGGGGATCAAGCCAACGCTCCCAGGCTCCGTAAAAAATCAGGAGTGATATGACAACCAACGCTACGCCGTTTGCCAGGGCCGCAATAATCTCGAGCCGGTAGTAACCAAAAGTCTTGCTTGAGGTAGCAGGCCGAGAACTAAACCAAACTGCGGTTAGAGCAAGAATCAAAGCGCCAACATCGGTTAACATATGACCAGCGTCAGCAAGTAAGGCCAGAGAGCCTGTCCACCAGCCGCCAGCGGCCTCAGCGACCATATAGAGAGCCGTCAAGCTCAGAACGAGGCTCAACTTGCGCCAGCTCTCGTTAGAGTGCTGATGCCTGTGTGAATTCCTCTCGTTCTCGGAAGGTCGTTCCACGCTGGTCTCCCGGTCCATTTCCGATTCTTTCGGAACAGTTCATGACGGACGCGCGCTAAAGATTAACAAATTCTCTGCCGCACCCAATAGCGCTTGACCTTAAGGTGATTAGCAGGGAGTGCCTCCGTGGGCGGCCTGATCGCTGCTACTTAGCAGGTATCCGAACGCAACGAAGGGGCCATCCGGCCCCTTTCAGAAATCGATACCAGCTCAAAAGCAAACTATATGGCAGCCAGGTTAAGTGCTCCATTTAATTCGCGATAGAGTTCGTTAAATTCACGTAGACCGACCTCAAGAATGCGAGGAAGATCATTCAGGTCCTGAAGGTTAACTACTGCATTACAGTTGTTAAGAAACGCTGCGTGAGCATCAAGTGTGCGCAACGACGGCGATAGCATTACAAAGAATACGCGTCTGCGATGAGGCGGTCGCAGAATATTGATCTCTCGGACGACGAACAAAGATCCTTGCTCCATAGGATCAAACTGAGGATCCAGGAGGACGATCTCCATCTTATTTGCCCGCATCGTTTCGACGGCCTGCCGAGTATCCTCAGCGATGAACACCTGATACCCATCTTCAGAGAGCTTACGAGCAATTGACTCTCTATGATTCTCAGCCGTACACACCAGGATATTTCTTTTGCTTCGAGAGTGTGTTTGACCTCCGCGTTCGCCACTCTGGTTCAGCATTCCCAGAAGAGCGCGTAGCGCTTCTTCGGCGTTAGCGGACGATTCCGCAACAGGTTTTTCCGTTGTCACTTGAAAAGGCTGTGCGGTTGGCCGGTCGTAACGAGGGTGATCAGTCGAAGGCGAGGCACTCAAAGCGCCTTGCTCAGAGGCTGGGCTCGAAGAAGTTGCACTCACTGTGTTGTTACATTTCGGACAACGCAGGGTTACATTCCTGGAGGGCGCTTTCTCCTCATCAAACTGTAAGCGAGTGGAGCAATTTTGGCAGACTATGATCGTCATTCTATTAAACTCAACATCGACCCTGAATCGTGCAAGCTACCTGACATCGGAGCCGTGGCGCCATCTCGGCGGATAAAGTCTTCAGCTGCAGTCATACCTTGCAGCGAAAGTAATAAGTTATTTTGGTTCGTGGCAAACGCTAAACCATCTTCGAGACTGATTGTCTTCGCTTCGATCAACTGCTTGATCACCGTGTCAAAATCCTGCATACCGTCGAGCTTGCCGTCGCGCATCGCATCAAGCAGTGATTTCCCTTCAACCTCACCTGCTTCAACGTACTCACGTGTTCGTGGACTGGACCGGAGTATTTCGACGACCGGAACTCGTCCCCTTTCATCAGAACGCGGAATCAGACGCTGCGAAATGATGTAACGGAAAGTCTGAGCCAAACGAGTTCTAATAACTTGTTCTTCATTCTTTGGATAAAGACCGATAATGCGATCCACAGTTTTTGCTGCGTCGATGGTGTGCAATGTGGATAACACAAGGTGTCCCGTTTCGGCGGCTTCCAGCGCGATTTCAGTGGTTTCAAAATCACGCATCTCGCCGATGAGGATCACTTTCGGCGCCTGCCGAAGCGTGGCGCGCAACGCCGAAGGAAAATCCCGGGTGTCATGTCCAACTTCACGTTGATTGATGGTGGAACATTTGTGCAGGTGCAAATATTCGATCGGATCTTCAATCGTTACGATGTGGTAATGCTTTTTCTCGTTGATGATGTCGATGATGGCGGCCTGGGTCGAACTCTTGCCTGATCCGGTTGGACCAGTTACCAGCACCAGTCCATTTCTGAGCTCGGCAATTTCAGATAGATGGTTAGGGAGCCCCAGCGACTTTAGGGTGGGAATATCGGTCGGAATAACGCGCATCACGATTGAGTACACACCGCGTTGCTGAAAGATGTTGACGCGGAAGCGAGCTCGCGAGGGGAGCGAATAACTCAGATCGGCAGTACCTGTCCGGACCAGGCGTTCAGCTGCATCGGCGTTTCCATGCAGCAATGTCATCGCAATAATTTCGGTCTGGTAGGGCGATAGCTTTTGCATTCCCAACGGCTGGACTGGCGTGAGCTTACCGTTTATTTCGACTTGAGGTAGTTGGCCAACAGAGAAATTGAGGTCGCTGATCTTGTCAGAGACGAGCAGCATGCGCTCAATAACGGGCGGCAGATCGAAGAAACTCATCTAGTTTAGGAACTCCGGATAACGATAGTCGATGAAGGAATGCGCCAGGAATGGAAAGGCAGGGAACTTGGATAGCTCCTCATGCGCCACCGAGATTTTCGCGCATAAGCCAGATTAACGCAAGTAAAATTTGTTTTACGCAGACGAGAGGATTTCTAGAATTTGTTGAGTGCGTTGGGTTAAGCCTTCAGGAGCGACTAAAAGGGCTGAAATCATAGCGACCGAATCCGCGCCGGCGTTCAGGACCACCGGAGCCAGGGCGGGAGTAATGCCGCCGATTGCAACCAGAGGAAAGTTTCCGATGAACTCCTTAACCCTTTGCAGACCAGCAATACCGACTTCCGGATCCGGGTTGCTCTTGCTGGTGGTCAGAAAGATTGGGCCGATCGCAAGGTAATCGACGGGAAACTCAATTGCCTCGCGCACCTGTTCTACATTATGGGTCGAATAGCCGATCACGGCCTTTTCGCCGAGTAGTCTCCGGGCTTCAATCGGATGAATGTCGTCCTGGCCGAGGTGGACACCATCGGCCTCCACCGCAAGACAAACATCAACCCGATCGTTGATCAATATCGTCGCCCCATACTCTCGACCAACCTCCAGTGCTCGCTTGGCTTCTTCGTAAAAAGCCCGCGCTTCCATTCTTTTCTCGCGAAGTTGAATGAGGGTTGCTCCGCCAGATGCAAGTTGTCGGACCTGTTCAGCGTGCGTCAATCCTGAGAGTGCGGTATCAGTCAGGGGATACAGCGGAGGCAGTCGACTCAAATTTCGCATCTATTCCGATTCTTTACGCTTCGGACGCAGGTTGGAAGGGAGAATACGTTTTCTGAGCCTGATTGTCTGAGGTGTGACTTCCACCAGTTCGTCGTCGGCAATAAACTCCAAGGCCTGCTCGAGGGAAAGATCCTTCGGCGGCACGAGTCGCATCGCCTCGTCAGCCGAGGCCGCTCGCATGTTAGTGAGTTTCTTTTCCTTGATCGCATTCACATCGAGGTCAACCGCGCGAGCGTTCTCGCCAATAATCATCCCCTCGTAGACGCGTATTCCAGGTCGAACGAACAAGGTTCCCCGCTCCTGCAAGTTGTAAAGTGCGTAGGTCGTGGTATCGCCGGTACGGTCGGCTACCAATGATCCGGTAGCGCGCCCTCGCATTGGTCCTTGCCAGGGTCCCCAACGCAAAAACATGGTGTTGAGTAGTCCGGTTCCTTTCGTTTCGGTCAGGAACTCGTTGCGAAAACCGATCAATCCACGGGACGGTGTTTCAAACTCTAACCTGACTCGACCGGTGCCGTGGTTCACCATTTTGGTCATTTGACCTTTGCGTCTTCCCAGGGCTTCAGTGATCACTCCAATAAACTCGTCCGGACAGTCGATCACTACAGCTTCAATAGGCTCAAATGTCTGACCATTAATCTCGCGAGTGATTGCTTCAGGTTTCGAAACTTGTAGTTCGTAACCTTCACGACGCATCATCTCGATAAGGATTGCGAGTTGCAGTTCACCCCGACCAGAGACCTTAAATTGCTCGGGCGTTTCGGTTTCATCGACGCGGATCGCAACATTTCCGAGGATCTCTTTATCTAGCCTCTCTTTCACCTGGCGTGAGGTGACATATTTGCCTTCGCGCCCGGCAAACGGTGAGTTGTTGACGCTGAATATCATCGCGATGGTTGGCTCGTCGACAGCAATCACGGGAAGCTGTTGAGGACTTTCAAGGGAGGTTATGGTGTCGCCGATGTGGATATTCTCGATCCCGGCAAGCGCCACGATCTCTCCATAGCCGGCCCTTTCAACTGCTTCTCGCTTGAGACCTTCGAAGACATAGAGTTGAGAGACACGCGTCTTCTGGATTGATCTGTCAGGCTTCATTACGGCCACCTGATCTCCGACCTTGATCTCACCCGAAAAAATTCGGCCGATTGCTAGTCGACCCACATAGTCGTTGTAATCGAGATTAGCTACGAGCAGTTGAAGCGAATCATCCCGTAGCTCTTTTGGTTCCGGGATCGTTTTGACAATTTGCTCGAACAAGGGCCTGAGACTGTCGGAAGTCTCATCGAGGTTTAGCTTTGCCACACCTTCGCGAGAGATCGCGTACAGGATAGGAAACTCGATTTGCTCATCAGTCGCATCAAGATCGAGGAACAGTTCGTAGATTTCGTCGACAACTTCGGCCGGACGCGCATCACTTCGATCGATCTTATTGACAACGGCGATAGCGGGTAAGCGCGCTTCGAGTGCTTTACGCAACACAAATCTGGTTTGCGGCAAACAACCCTCAGCGGCGTCCACCAGAAGCATGACACCATCAACCATCTTCAGCACCCGCTCGACCTCACCTCCGAAGTCCGCGTGACCGGGCGTGTCGACGATGTTGATTTTTATATCCCGGAACCGCACCGCCGTGTTCTTTGCCATGATGGTGATGCCGCGTTCACGTTCCAGGTCCATCGAGTCCATTACGCGGTCGCGAACCTGCTCATTCTCACGAAAGGTTCCCGACTGTCGAAGCATAGCGTCAACCAAGGTCGTCTTACCGTGGTCGACGTGTGCAATAATCGCAATATTTCTGATATCAGATCTCTTTTTCATCAAGTTACTTCACATTCCTCTTTCCAAAACAACGGGGCATCTTATCATCGGAGCGCATTATCCGCTCTCACGGTTAGCGGTCTATCAGCGCGTGGGTCTGGTTTGCCTGAGGGCTTCTGCCAGGACAATAGCAACGGCGGTGGCCAGATTAAGACTTCGTACACGAGGGTTGGCCATTGGGATCGTGAGGCAATTTTCCCAGTTATCTTTGAGTAACTGCTCTGGAAGCCCTCGAGTCTCTCTACCGAAAACCAGGCAGTCACGAGCTTCGAACTCCCAATCAAGGTAACTATGATCAGTCTTGGTGGTTAAATACAGCAGCCGAGCTTCGGGCACAGCATCATGAAGATCCGCCAGTGTGTGATGCCGGTGCAGTTGTACTTCCGGCCAGTAGTCGAGTCCCGCCCGACGAACCGCGCGATCGTCCATGCGAAATCCCGTGACACCGACAATGTGAAGCGGGACATTGAGCGCTGCGCACAGGCGAGCGATGTTCCCTGTGTTCGGAGGAATCTCTGGTTCGACTAACGTCACCCTGATCATGGCGTTCTCAGCTTGAGCAGCTTAACCAAAACAAAAAGAAACGACGAGCTTCGCTTGAAGGTCTCGTCGTTTCTTTTGTAAGGCCCCGCGGGCCTCAGAAGTGTGTGTGCGCCAGTCGAAGGTTTGTATTCTAACCTGCTGGTTCGAGTTATCTCTTCTTTGCGGCTTTCTTGGCTCCGCCCTTCTTCGCGGCTTTCTTAGTTCCGCCCTTCTTCGCGGCCTTCTTTCCACCTTTTTTAGTTGCCATAGCTTCTATGTGCTCCTTCTTTCGAGATTAGTTTTTTTTGTTTTCTTCATGACCACAAGATAGTGTGCTTACTTTGTTCTTGTGGGCTAGAGTAAACGGCGCACAACATCTTGCTATATAAACGTAAATGCAACAGAAGTCAATAACTTATTACTGTGAGGCTCAAATATTTTTTCGCCTTTTGTTTCGCTCTACTCACCAGGATCGCCACGCAGCAGTCACTCGAGATCACTTGAAGCGACGTCGATCGCGCTACGTTGGACCACGAAGAATGAGAAGCTATGACGTTATGAAATTCGAACTTGAGGGTTGCACTGTTCGCCGTGCGTGGTGAAGAGGATCAGCGATGGTCCAAGATCAATTGCGGAAGAGAGGAGTAAAAATCCAAAGCTCGTGTCGTTCGATTCCGTAATAGTGCAACACTGAATCTCGCTTACTCCGACTCGCAACTCCTACGAATGGACCACTGGAATCTTCACCTGGAGAGGTACCTGAAGGAGTTCTTGGTCCACTTCCGGTATTGACCAGCGCAGTCAGTTGAGGGACTGCAAACTGTTGAATCGAGGCACGATAGCCGGTCGCCGGAGGCAAAACATTGCCGGCATAAAACATGACAGCTTGTTGAAAATCGATTAGCTCTTCCGACCGCGGATGGACCAGGCGCCACTGATGATTGCTACTCAATGGATCAAGAGTCGCGCTGGGCCGAAGAATTTGTTTCGTCTTCGAGCCACCCGGAATCGGAATTCCTTCGAGCAACTGATCGATTGAAGTTGGTAATGCTTGATCGCCATTTGCTTGATACTGTCTGTTTCGAAATGCGTAGTATTCAAGAATGGCATCCGCTACTTGCTCGCCTCTAAAGATTGCTTCCGTCTCCTGATCACGCTGTACCTGTTGCTGAATTCTGGGCGCCGCTGCCATGGCAAAGAGAGCCACGATGGTCATCAGCGCCAAGAGGGCGACGAGCGTATAACCACCCTCGCGAGACCTGGTCACACCCGATCTCGCCCCTGTCGCGCTTCTCGCATCGAAGAGGGACGACCCTAATATATTGTGGTCGCTGTTCCCGCTAAGGTTCGTCATCTTCAGCATCAACTTTCGGAGTGGGACGGTTCAAAGGTGACGTTTGATTCTTGTCACTCTCGGTCATCGCGAGGCTATGTTTTATCTTGAGACTCGTATCGACGAACACGATCTCTTTTTCTGAGATGCTCGTGACACGGAACCTGCCGCCGACGACATCGCCGCGTTGCACATTCAGAATGTCCTTGCTCGAACGATCCTGAAGATAGGCTACGTCGACGCGCGGGACGGTGCTAACAATCCCTACGTATGAAAAATTTGGTGTGGGTGGAGCAGCGACATTTATTGTCAGTGGCAATGAGTAGACGCGCCCGTCCTGGTTTCGCACTACTACCTGACGAGGCCCGGGGTTGGCAATGAAGGTCGCCGGAACAGTTGTTGAGAGCTGCTGGGGTCCAAGGTACTTCGTGGGCAGTTCCCTGTTATCAACGAAGATATGCAGGTCCGGCGTGAACTTGTCACCTGAAGCTTCGAGAGTGAAGTCTGCGGTCTTGGCGTAGACGTTGACCGGATTGACCGCCGCCAACAGAACCGGAGGCGTCGGTGTGGGTGTCGCAGGCGGCGGTGTACTCACCGCAGCTTGTGGTGCCGGCGGTTCGTAGTAAGCGAATATGTTTCGATTGGGCTCGCCGACGCTTGGAGTCGACCCCGGATAAACAATCTCGGCAAACTGCGCTATATCCTGCACGGCTCCTGCTGTGGAGTTGGGGGCACGGCCCTGCACTGTAGATGGCGTGGGCGAAGACGTCGCACCAGCCACGTTTGCACTCTTGGGCTTCGCACTACTCCCAAATCCAAAGAACGTCCACCACAGAAAGAGGATGGCGACCAGTCCCAGGATCCCAGCCATCAGGACTTTTTTCTTCTCACCGGGTTTACTTAAATCAACAAATTCCATCTGCCTTACCTGCTCTGCTCCGTCTGAGCAACTGAGGCTCGTTGAAAATACGTTGCCATGTTCAGCTGCAGACTTACGAGGGACGCTTTGTTACCAGGAGTTTCCGATGCGGTTACGGGACCATTATTTGTGGTAGCTCGCTGTAACTCAATCTCGTTGATGATGATAAAGAGTTTGCTTCGTTCAATATCCAGGACGAAGTGTCGGAGGCTTTGATACGAACCTTCGAGAGTAACTCCGACCGCCACACCGGGATAGACACTTTGCCATCGAGTGCTGACAGTTCTCCCGGCGGTCACCTTAGCGCCAATCGGCTCAAGAGGTGTGTAAGCAGGACCGGAAGTATTCCTCAGTCCATTCTTGATGATCAGCCGATTTAATTCTTCGTAGAGTCCAATCCTTCCCTGCTCTTCCTGCTGCAGCCCCACGGTCTCAAACTTTTCCAGGCTCTCACTAATCCGGGTGATGTTCTCTTTCTTGTTCTGATCCGTGTTGATGACAGTTGCAAGTGTTCCGACATTGTTCGTTCGCTGTGTCCGGTCGGCGCGGAGTTCCGCAACGTGAGACCGAGCAGGGAGGAGAAAATAGAAGTAGCTGAAGATTACCAGTAGAAGCACCAAACAACTCAGCGTCAAGCCGACGATCTCCGCGAGACCAAACATTTTACTGCGCCGCGACGAGACGAAGGTTGAGACCTGTTTCTTCACTTGCGGTCGGAAGCTGCGGCGACCTGGCTGCACTGTATCGCTCATTTTGCTTCCTCCGTATCCTGCGCGCGATCCAATGAAGCAACTCTTTCAATAGCAAAGCCTGGACGGGGCTGATAGATGACCCCGAGCTCGTATTCGGTGCCGGTTTCTCCACGACCTTTCTGCAGGTTCTGGGTATTCAGAGTTGCCCTGTATACGCCTGACTTATTCATGTCGGCGATCATTGCAGTGATTACTTCCGGACTCTTCGCAAAAACGGCTAACTCCAGTTCGGCGACGGTCTGATCACCCTGCTTGGTGACATTCCGCACAGCAATGCGGGAAACTCTTACGCTGCCCGGAAGGGACGACTCGAGATCTGCCAGCAAGCGAGACCACGAGAATTGCTTCCGATCGACAAGCACATGCGCAGCCGGTAAAGCTTTCTGCTGGTCCGTCGTCAGGTCGTTCTTGACCTGCTGGGCGACGTCCATCATTCCCTGCTCCTTCTGCTTCAGCGTGTTGAGCTCAAGTTGAAGAGCTTCAGCCTGCTTGCGGTTGTTCGCCGTCGCACGCGCGATAAAGAGCAACGAAACAATTGACACAAATAGGATAAGACTGGTCAACAACCAGGGCAGAAAGCGATTGCTAAAAGGTTTAGAAGCTAAATTGAGAGTGTTCACTACAGATACTTCCTTGCCAACTTGGCGTTGGTGCTGAGGAGACCAGCATACTGCCAGAAAGATTCAACCGCAAACAATCACGAGCGCCGGCCCCCGAAGATTGGCTGGTTTTCTGAAGACAAGGGCGGCCACAATTGCCGCCCTTCCCTTTACACGTTAGCTGCCATAAATCGTTGCAGAAAGCTCGACACCAAAGAAGCTATGCGCAAAGTCCGAAAGTCCGACCTCTCATTCACACCGGGCTTCAAGCCCGGTGTTTGGCGTCGTTACAAATTAGGAAACCGTTTCAACGGTTTCTCCGTCCGGCAGTTGAGGTGCTCCCTTCAACAGCCTCAGTGCATTAACCAGAAGAGCAAACCGTTAAAACGGTTCTGCGTCTCAGGTTGCCGTTCATCACCCGGACTGAAGCCCGGTGTGAATGAGAGGTCGACCTTTCGACTTTTGAGGCAAAGCCATCCAAAGATCAATCCGTGCGGGCCCTGAGCGGTTTCTCCATAATTGCCAGCGACGGCCGGTAAGCACAGATTTGATTACGACCATTTCGCTTGGCCCGGTAAAGCGCGGAATCGGCCATTTCGATTAGCTGGATCGGATCCTTACCATCATCCGGATAACACGCGACTCCTATACTAATAGTCACATGAAATGTTACGGGCTGCTGCGCACCTTGTGTCAACGCAGAGAACCCGTGCTGTTCGACAGCATGTCGTACACGTTCCGCGGCCACCATCGCCTGAGCATAATCCGCATCCAGAAGAAAGGCCGCGAACTCTTCGCCTCCAAAGCGAGCCGCGACATCACCCGACCGTAAAGCGGCTTTGATGATTACTCCGAGGTCTTGCAGCGTTCTCGAACCTGCCAGATGACCATAGGTATCATTGATCCGTTTGAAGTGATCGATGTCCATCATCAATACGCAGAACGGCAATGTTCCCAACTCTGCGCGCTCTGCTTCTCGCCGAAGCTCGATAAAAAAGGACTTGCTCGATAAAAGTCCCGTCAGGGCGTCATGGGCAATTAGCCGGTGAATTTGTTGCTGAAACTCACGATCAATTTCATCCAGCATCTCAAACCGGAACAAATGATCGCCAATCGCTACCTTATCGCCGTTATTCAGAATCGACTCTCGCACGGGCCGGCCATTAACATGAGTGCCATTAGTCGAGCCAAGATCTGTTACGCGAAACAAGTTTGCATTGGCGTCTGTCCGGCCCTCAGCTGTGATCTTGGCGTGCAGCCGCGAGACCTTCGAATCATTTAACCTGATGTCGGCCTCCAGGGCTCTACCGATCGTGACGATGTCGCGTTCGAGCGGTATAGGAGTGGCCAACAATTCCCCACGGAGGCACACGAGCACTGGCCTCAGTTCCCGAGAGCCGACGGCTGAGGATTTTGAATCAACACGAAGCTGAATAGTGTCCGAGTCGTTCTCGTTGTTTTGGCTGGTCATTGGATATCGAGAGTTTGAAACGGACGGTTTTCGGGCGCTGGCAGCTATAAAGCGCCGCTAGTTTATCTTGCTAAACTTCCCAGCGGCAACAAGCTGTCGGCGTTTTCCAGCTCTGCGGGTCTAAGTAGCGCGCTTGTGGGCCTATCATCCTTGCTCCTATAATCAGGCACTTAAAAAAGAATGGGACAGGCAGACGAACTATGGCGTTACATTCCGTTACACAAAATCCATCCAGTCCATGCTGCGACGGCGCCGATTCTCGCTCAGTAGAGAGAGTGGCGACCGCAAGTCTTCCCACTGAATGGGGCGACTTCCAGATAGCGGGTTACCGTTCTTTAACAAGCAGCGAGGAGTTCGTGGTGCTGTTTAAAGGAGAAATGGATCGCGACGTGCCAACACTGGTGAGGATTCACTCGCAGTGCTTGACGGGTGACGTGTTCGGTTCAACAAAGTGTGACTGCGGTCGCCAACTCCACGTTACGATGAAGATGATTAATGAAGAGGGTCGTGGAGCAATCGTCTATCAACAACAGGAAGGCCGCGGCATTGGCATACTTAATAAGATTAGAGCTTACGCGCTACAAGATGAGGGCGCGGACACAGTTGAAGCTAATGAGCTACTAGGCCTGGCAGTAGATTCGCGGGATTACAAGCAGTGCGCGGAAATCCTATTCGACCTGGGGCTTTGTAAAGTAAAAGTCATCTCAAACAATCCGCTTAAGCTGCAAGCATTAGAAGAGGCGGGATTAAAGATCGTTGAGCGAGTCTCAATAGAAGTCGACGCCGACGAAGATGCCGCGGAGTACCTGCGCACCAAAAAGGAAAAGATGGGCCATCTCCTCGAATTGCGGAAATAGACCCATCATTAAAAATTCTCAAATTGATAATGATCAATTGATCAGGGCTTACTGCGGAGATCCTTGATCGTTTCTTTGATCCGTTCGGCATCTGCAGCTTTCGGTTCAAGCTTTAAATACTTCTCTAATTCGGCCGCTGCCTGCTGGTTCTTCTTAAAACTCATATAAAGCCCACCTAAGTATTTATGCGCGAGTGCGAGATTGTCGCCGCCATTCTTGATTGCCAACTCTAACTCAGACTCGGCTTCTTGATATTGCTTCGAACTAAGCAGGGTCATTCCCAGGTAATAGTGAGCGGCAGGATCGGCTGCGTTTAGCTTGATCGCTTCGCGAAGTTCGGTTTCAGCCTCGGGAAACTTCTTCAGGTTGTAACGAGCAATTCCAAGGTTGAGATGGGCGCCGCGCGAATCATTGGGAGAAAGCTTAAGAAGCTTTTCGGAAGTCTCTGCCAGTTTCTCCATCTCGCGTAGATTCAAATATTGAGTACTCAGGTTACTTAAAGCTGGAATGAAGTTTGGATAGATGGCCAGGGCTGCATTGAACTGCTCGACTGCCTTCTTTGGATTATTCTCCTTCACCGATTGCATTCCCTTTTTATAGCTGTCGACGGCAGCCTTAGGCACACCTTCGAACAACTTTGCGGCGGCCGCATCACTACCTTTAGCTTTTAAGTGCAAGTCGACCTGTACGGTCTGGCCTGAGCGTCCCACGCCCACTCCCCCTGTGGTCCCATAAATCGCTACGGGTTGACTAAGAACGTCGTATTGATCGCCTGCGTCAACAACCAGCGAATACTCCGCTGCCGGCAAAGAAGTAAAGACAAAAGTGCCGTCACTGTCGGTAGCAATGGTGCGAGTTCCATTTACATTGCCTTCCAGTTTTACAATCACTCCAGCGCCAGTTCTACGGCCATCAGGTCCATAAACTCGTCCCTGGATTGTATGAATGCCGGATGCTGAATCGGGTAGACCACGAGTACTTCCAACGCCACCTTGAGCGAGAGCAGAACTCGCCACGAGGTGGCCTAGACTTACGAGAGCTATAATTCGGATAGTCTTCAACAAGAACATCTTAGCCTTTCACCTTTCTGCTGGAATTAATTTTCCCTTGGTTATAAAAGCTCACGGCCGGGACTAACTACTTCTTACTTCTTAACTCTTTAATCTTGCGATGGAGCACTTCGGCATCGGCAGCTTTGGGAACGAGTTCGAGATACTTTTGCAGTTCTTCTGCCGCCTGTTTATACGCTCGACGCTCGAGGTGAATACCAGCGAGATAGCGATGTGCCAGAGCAACTTCAGGAGAGTTAGAAGCAATCGCCAACTCTAATTCTTTTTGACCATCTTCAAGCTTACGCTGGACAGCCAACACGATGCCAAAGTACATGTGAGCCGTTGCCGCGTTGCTGTTCTTACTTGTAGCCACTCTGAGCTGTTCTTCAGCCTCTGGGAACTTCCGCTGATTCAATAGAACAATTCCATAATTCAGCCGGGGAAGAAAGTCTTCCGGTACAAGTCTCACAGCTTCTTTTAATGCCTCTGCAGCCTTGTCTAACTGGCCGAGCTTCAGATATTGAACGCCAAGCTCATTCAGAGCGAGAGGAAATTGCGGATAACTCGCAATGGCTGCCTTTAGCTCTTCGACAGCTTTGGCTGTGTTGCCCTCCTGAATTGAATCTACGGCTTTGCGGTAAAGATCTCGAGCGTTATCAGGTAGTGCTGCCAGGGCAGCATTCACGACCGATGGTTTAACTGCCCCATCTCGCTTGAGCCTTAGACTGATGTCTACAGTGTAGAGACGAGCGACAGGTGGAAGCGTAATGCCTCGTCGGGAGTTGGAGCCGTCGGTGTCGATGTAAACTGATTCACGAGCCGGCTCATAAGGATCACCTGCATCAACAACAACAGTGTAGTTACCGGGCTCAAGACCGCGAAACACAAACGAGCCATTCGGATCGGATAATACCGACAATTCGCCGGCGTTAAAGCTTTCGAGTCTTATTTTGATGCGAACATCGTTGCGGCGGCCTGAAGGAAAATAGATACGGCCTTGAATCGAGTGCCGTCCTCCAGTGCCTGTTTGATCGACACCGCCACCGCTTTGAGCAAGTACGTTTGAGGTTGCAAGACTCATTAACACGATTATCAGCAAACCGGCCAATGATCGTCCCAAGGTGTATGAAGAGAGGTACATGGCGACTCCTAACATCGATCGAAACTCAAGTCGCATTTAAAGAGAGATTCGGGGTACGCGAATAATAAACTATCGGGAAGAAAAAAGGGAGAGACGCTGAGTGAGCGTCCCTCCCTGTCAAATTACGTCTATGAATCGTGAAGATTCATAGATGTCAAAGTAGTTAGAACGTGAACTTCACACCGAGTCTAAGCGATGACGGGAACTGGAAGATCGTGCCCGATCCGTAGAACGGATTGTTGAAGGTCAAAGTGCTGCCAGCCAATCCTGGGATACCGCTGTTGATTAGGAGCGTTTCGTCGAGACGAACCGCACGTTGTGAATTGAACACGTTGAACCAGTCAGCCTGGAATCGCAGTTCGCGCTTCTCACCGAAACTAATCGGGTAGTAGGCGTTCAGGTCCAAATTGAAGGTTGTTGGAGTTCGGTCTGAGCCGATACTGTCAACCACATTCGGGAAGCCCGTCTGGGTTGCAGTAACGGTAGGAACGATAGCGGTTCCGCGCGGATGGCAGATATTGAGCACTCCTCCTACGCAGAAGCCTTCGTTGTTTCCATAAACCGGATGCGGCACCAGCGCATTGAACGGAATACCGGACTGGGCTCTGAACGAACCGCCGATATTGAGTTTAAACGGTGTGCGATAGCTACCGTCAAATTTGAACTGGTGTGGTCTGTCGTTTGGCAGACGGCCATACATACCCTTGAGCAAGCTCACCAGGTCGAACAACGAGGTGATGTTGGGGTCTGACTGACCATTGTCGTTTCGGAACAGACCTTCGTAGTTACCAATCAAGCTTGAGTAAACGTAGGAGGCGATGAACTGATAGTTATTAGCAAATCGCTTCGTTGCGGTGAACTCGAGAGCTCGATAGTAACGGCGAGCGTAACCAAAGCAACCGATGCTGGCATCTTCACAAGCGAGATCTTCTGTGGTGACTGAACCGCCACCGTGACCTCGTCGACCAGGATTGAATAAGAAATAGGTGTCGCCGTCGTCGAACGAACCATCTTCAATCACGTGTCCCTGGTAGCGATAGATACCTCGGAATCCGAGTGTCAAACCACTGACGAGTTCGTACTGGATACCACCCGTCCACTCTTTAACGTCCTGGGGCTTGAGCTCCGGGTCGATTGGAGTGTGGGTAGCACCGAGGTTACCGATGTCAGCAACCACGAACGCGCTTGCAGGTGAATTAAGGGTCGAGACGTTGATGTTCTTGTCGGTCTGGGTCGTGTCGCTGCCGGCGCGAACGTTAAGATCGAGCGGGAGCGGTGTTTCGATGTACTTGGCCCAGTTCAAGAAGATCTTGCCTCTGCCCTTGCCAGTGAAGTCCCAAATGAAACCTAAACGCGGAGCCGCGTTATCCATAAAGTTGTTCAGTTTCAGATAGGAGAAGCTATCACTACCGTAGGCTTGCTGGTAATCCCAACGAAGACCAACATTAACCTGGAAATTCCTTGTTACCTTCCAGTCGTCTTGCACATAGAAGGCTTCCATGTTGGTGTTGGTGCTTGGCGCGATCAGACGGAAGTCACGAACGCGTACGCTGGAAAGAACGAGGAATGGATTGGTGCTGAGCTGAGCCGCAGTCAACCCTGAGACTGTCGATGTGCTGGTAATACCAGTCGGTGCAAGGCCCGCAGTGATGAGAGCCTGTACGCGAGTGGTCAAACCACCAGCCGGGCAAGCGATGTTGCTACCCTGAACGGTACACACACCAAAGTTATTGGTTGTGCGGAAACCGATCAT
>DASROI010000053.1:0-4292 GCA_035646955.1 Pyrinomonadaceae bacterium | reverse complement strand
AATTAGACGCTGATGTGATTGAGAGTACCATCCGGTCGCTGCGCTCGCGGTACTGTAATCCACACCCGGTACTCTGCTTCTCAACCAACCGTGTGTGAGCCTGGTGCCGTTTGTAAGGCCAACCGCAAGCTGCTAGCTTTTCCCTATGCGCCCTCCAACTTTTACTGACGTAGTTGCAGCTCGAAACTTCATCTCGAATTATCTCCCCAAAACACCGCTGATACGCGTCAGCGCTATCTCAGAAAATCTGGGCTGCGACTACTATGCTAAATTGGAAAATCTTCAGCCTGTAGGAGCTTTCAAGGTTCGCGGCGGCGTTAATCTCGTCGGTACATCCGTCGCGAAGGAACGCGAACGAGGTCTCGTTACCGCCTCAACCGGAAATCACGGGCAGTCAATAGCGTTTGCCGGAAGAATCTTTAAAACTCGCGTCGTCATTTATGCTCCGGCGGAGAATGTCAATCCAATTAAGTTAGAGGCGATGCGGAATCTTGGCGCCGAAGTGCGATTGCAGGGACGCGACTTTGATGAAGCCCGACTTGAGACGGAACGCGCCGCTCGCGAAGAAAGATTGCGATATGTCCATTCAGCCAACGAGCCCGCGCTTATCTCGGGAGTTGGAACAATTGGCCTCGAGATTTTCGAAGATCTTCAAGACGTAGATGTAATCATCGCGCCGGCTGGCGGTGGAAGTTGCGCAGCGGGAATTTGTCTTGTGGCCCGTGAGCTGAATCCAAACGTAAAAGTCATCGCGGTTCAATCTGCAGAGGCGCCAGCAATGTGGCACGCCTGGCGCAAGCATTCGCTGGACGAGTTCCCGACGATGAATACCAGGCATGAAGGATTGGCCACGAGGGTTCCCTTTGAGCTCACGAACCAAATTCTTTGGCAACACCTCGACGAATTTGTACTGGTCAATGATGACGAGATTGATGACGCGATTCGATTGCTGGCCACAAAGGGGAAACAAGTGGTTGAGGGTGCTGGCGCCGCCTCACTCGCCGGGGCCATTAAATTGAAGGACGAACTACGCGGCAAAAAGGTAGTGGGCGTAGTGACCGGCGGCAATATCGCTCCCGCAACTTTCGCGTCGATAGTTAGTGCCACGACCGCATGATCAGTTTTGGCTGCGCGGATTGACCAGGTTTTCGCAGCGGTGCTCACTCTGAGAGATCTGTGCCCCGCGAGGACGCGCGCGGTCCGGCAGAAGAGGGTGACCCTGGTGGGTGTCCTGTTTTGGACTTTCCTTCACCACTGGAGCCACAGAGAAAACAAAAGGTCGCATAGCGCGGCTTAGGCCGCAACCAAACGATCAAGTTGCGAGACCGGTCAGTACCGACTCGCGGTAGCGTCGGGTGAGTCTCGAGGATCAAGCAGTTGTCAGCATTTTGAGACTCACCCGACGCTACCGCGTTTCGGTACTGACCGCTCTGGTCTCCCATTGCTGATCGGCCTACTGCCCTCTGAAATGTCCTCGCATGAAAACATCGTCAGAAAAACAAGTTGTTGGTTTGTTTCGCAGCGTAATCCAGATTACCACACCACCAGAAGTTTGGTGCTGGTTCGGTTTGAGCCGTTGATATCTTATCCATACCCGAGCATCAGTCCGGTGAAGAGGCTTAGAAATTCGGAAAAGACTCAACCATTAGCGAACTTCTGATCTCTGTCACAGATCTATCCTGTGGATAGTTGTAGACCGCACCAACACAATCCAAGTAGCATAGCAACACTGAACATGCAGCAAAGGTTCGTTAAGATAACTGGGTTGGCACTCTCTGCGATTTATGCCGCGGCAATCATCTGGCTATACGCAACTGAGCCACGGTCTTTCAAGGAGGTCGCCACCGGGGCCCAGGTTGCAACCGGCACTTATCAGGTAGACCAGGAAAAATTTAACGCGGCACTCACGCTCTTTCGCCGCGAACAATTCCGCGCGGCACGTGACGAATGGCAGCGTGCTGATCCAGCCCAGGGCGATCCACGAACACAGTTCTATATTGCCTACTCTTTTTATCGTGAAGGATGGGGCCGAGTTTATTACGATCAAGCCTTATTCAAGCAGGGTCTTGAAGCAGTCAACCGGGCTATTGCGTTGTCTCCAGGAACGTTGACCATTGCTGACGAGAACTTACAAATGCACACAGCCGCAGAGTTAAAAGCTGAGCTTGAACAAGGGACCGAGCAAAACTGGGGAGACCTAAATCCGCTAAAAGTGTTGCGGACAAGAAAGTGATGAGCGAAAAACTGGTGGTAGCAAACAACCGGTTAAAAAACCAGACCCTGGTTACTTATGTGGTCCTACCCTTCACTTTTCTTACCGTATCACTTCTCGGAGGCTTACGTGTCAGTGGTGACGATCACTCGTTCCTGTTCCTGCCGCCAGGCCTGGTCACACTCGTACTCGCAGTGCTATTGCTCTTATTGTTTGTGCGTGGGGGCCTGATCGAGACTAGCTCGTTCATAGCAAGCGCCAATCCTCCATTAACGAATGTGGCTCATGTCTGGCTGCTGCTGACGTTGTTTTTTGCTTCCGCACAGGCATTCAACTCCGTTTTGCCTGAGCGAGGGCTGCTGCACTGGATGTTCTCATTCTTTTTTCTCTGGACACTCTGGAACAATCAATTCTCATCTTTCGACGCGCGACGTCTTTTACGCAGTCTCATCGTCCTTTTCGGAACGGCCTTCCTCCTTAAGCATCTATTACTCGCGAGTCTCTACTCCACGGACGGCAGTTGGCTCAAGAGTCTAACAAGCACTCTAGTTTCGAGTCTCACACTTGGCGCCCTCGACACGCCGCACTTTGCCCCGTCGACAGGATACATTTCATTTTTTACGTTAGGACTCTATCTGATTGCACTGATTCTGATCGGCGTTACTCAAAACAACACCTTATCCACAGATATCAGCGATTTCACAGATCAATCCAAAGAAAGCTCTGTTAGCAAACGCGGGTGAGTTTCAGCGCTCTCCGAAACAGACAATTTCTTGTTTCTAATGCGATTACCACGCGAAACAGGTTCGCCAATTCCATCGCGGGTTGCTCCAACCTTGGGAGTTTAATCTCGGGCTACTGGTCTGTACCTCCTGCGAGACGTTGACGCTACCCGACAAGACTCTTAACATTTGGCGAAGCGTTAACGTTAAAGAGTTCTCATCGGCATCTCTGTCCCAGAGGAGAGCGGTTCAATTCATTTCAGAACGCGGGAGGACACCATGCGCTTCTCAATCCTCTTGATTTCCCTCCTTATCCTGACCTCTTCCACTTCAGCACAGGAGTTGACTTCGGCAGACGCATACTCTCAGAGAGGCATTGCCAGCTTTGAAAAGAATGACTTTGATGGCGCAATTGCCGACTTCACGAAAGTGATTGAAATGAACGGCAGGAACCTCGAGTTTTGTTTCTACTTCCGCGGTCTCGCACATTATCGGAAGGGTAATTCAACTCAGGCAATCGATGATTTAACTAAAGCCATAGCCCTCAAACCCGATCCGCGCTTCTTCGATGACCGCGGGAACCTCTGGGCCAAACAGGGCGAACTCGATCAAGCGATCGCTGATCTCAATAAGGCTATTGAGATCGCCCCACAAACTGCTAAAGCTTATGGTGATCGAGGGCTGATTAGACTGATGCGGGGCGAAACCGTGGACGCAGAAACGGACTTTAAGAAGTGTTTTGAACTTGATAGTGCACTTGAGCCCGGTTTCAAGTTAGCCGCCAACAAGATCAAGCAGCATACTGTTGCTCGTTATCTTCGCGAGAAGCCAACCGATTTGGAGATCGAGAAGTTCAGTTGGACCGAGGCACCGGCAAAACTAATGATGGCTCCTTCATCGGGTACCACTCTCGTCACAACCTCGGCCGTCAGTCCAACTGGCACACGCGTCCTGGCCGATCCGAATGCAAAGGGTGAGTCGGGTCCCGGCGAGATACTGAATCCATCAGGCATAGTTGCGCCTCCCAGGACTGCGACCGAGAACACCAAAGAGTTCATGGCCTACACATTTCTTCTTTCATTAAAAAACACAGGCACCAAAACCATCGTTGGTGTTAAATGGGCATATTTTTTCGACCCTAAAGACCCGGCTCGCGAAGGGTTGGCTTACCTTTTTGTGACGAAGACGAATTTATCGCCGGGAAAAGAGAAAACACTGAATGACTCGATTACCTCGAGCATCGTAGCCAACGCCAAGCTTCCGAGTAAACGCAACCAGTCACTCTATAATGAGCGAGTGGCCATACTCAGGCTCGACTACGCCGACGGAACTTCATGGCAGAGTTCCGCAAACGTCGG
>DASROI010000052.1:0-4423 GCA_035646955.1 Pyrinomonadaceae bacterium | reverse complement strand
ACACTGGGTTACTTCACCGGCCGGGAAACCTTTTTGACTTGACGATGTTTGATTCTGACGAGAATGCCATCGTCGATTTCAAATACGCGGCCTCAGAAAAATTGACGTGGTGGTTCGATCACCATGTGTCGGCTTTTCTAACCCCTGAGGACGAAGCTCATTTCCGTGCAGACAAGTCGGGCAAAAAGTTTCTTGATGCGACTAGAAAATCGTGTACTGAATTTATTGCCGACATCGCTGAACAAAAGTTCGGGTTTAATGGGGAGCCTGTCAAATCACTCGTCCATTGGGCCCACATCATCGATGGAGCGCTCTACGAGTCGCCGGCGCAGTGTGTAGAGCTCAAGGAACCAGCCTTGCAGCTCATGCAGGTTATTGAGTCGGACCCCGACGATCTTTTTATTGAACAGATCATCCGTGACCTGACTACGCATTCTCTTGAAGAGGTCGCGATGAGTTCAGAAGTCGTAAAGCGCTTCCAGCCAATCTTGCGACAACATCTTGAAACACTCGAGACGGTGAGGCGAAAGGCGACCTATGCCAATCATGTGGTCCAATTCGATTTGGTGGATGAAGGTTACGAAGGCTTCAACAAGTTTATCCCGTATTACTTATATCCGGAGACGACTTACTCAGTTGCGCTGACTCGAGGAGCTCAACGCACCAAGATATCGGTGGGCTCGAATCCCTGGGCGCCAAAACCTCGCACTCATAATATTGCCAAGATTTGTGAGCGTTACGGTGGTGGTGGCCACGCGGTTGTAGGGGCCGTTTCTTTTAAGCCGGAGGAAGTCGAAGAAGCACGCGCAGCGGTGAAAGAGATTGTTGCTGAATTGTCGTCTTGAGGTGGCGGGATTCGAACCACCTCTATTTCTCATTGGTCATTGATCAATTCTCATTTGTCATTTTGTTTTGGGGAAGGCGCCTCATTGCTGCAAAAGGACGCGTCGCCGATGAAAAATGACCAATGAGCAATAAAGCTTTTATCTGCCCATCAGCGCTTCAATCTCATCCGCTCGCTTAGGTACCTTATTAGTAAGCACCTTTGGGCCGTTCTGAGTACAAAGCACGTCATCCTCGATGCGCACTCCGATACCCAGATACTTTGTAGGTATGTCTCTGGAGTCAGGACTGATATAGATGCCGGGCTCAACTGTCATCACCACACCGGGCTCCAGCGCTCGTGATTCCTGGCCATGATAGTAGAGCCCAACGTCGTGCACGTCGATGCCCAGCATATGGCCCAATCCATGCATGTAGAACTGTTCGTATTTCTTCTCTTTGATTAGCTCCGACGGTTTGCCCTGAAGTAGCCCGAGCTCGACCATGCCCTCGGTCAAGACTTCTATCGAGTGTTGCTTTAGCTGCTCATGAGTTGTGCCTGGCCGAACCATTTCCACGCAGGCTTCCTGCGCTTTCAGAACAAGGTCATAGATTTCGCGTTGAGCCTCGGAGAACTTTCCGTTGATTGGAAAAGTACGAGTGATATCAGAGGCGTAACCCTTGTATTCGGCGCCGGCATCGATCAACAAGAGGTCACCATCCTGCAGGACCCCATCGTTGTTGATGTAATGCAAGACGGTCGCGTTTGGACCAGCGCCAATTATTGAGGTGTAAGCTGGGCCAGCAGCTCCCCTTTGTCTGAAAATCTGCTCGATGATCGCTTCTACCTGATACTCCTGCATGCCCGAACGTGCCGCTTTCATCGCTTCGCAATGCGCCTCGGCCGCAATATCAGCCGCCGTTTGCATCAGTTCAAGCTCATCTGGGCTCTTGATGACGCGCATTTCGTGAACGATGGTGGCTGGATCTACGATTGTTTGTGGTGGATGAATAGGTTTGCGATTTAGTGATCGCATCCGCGAGATCTGCCGAATGATTGTGTCGTCGAGTTCGCGATTTGCACCGAGCCTGTAATAAAGAACATCAGCGCCGTCTAAAATCTCATGCAGTTGTGCGTCGAATTCATTAATCGGAAAAGCTTCGTCAGCGCCAAAATCTTGTTTTGCTCCATCCACGCCTGCTCGACGACCATCCCAGATTTCCCGTTCCGGATCGCGCGGCCTGACGAATAGAGTGAATTTAGGAGCGCTCGAAGCTTTGACCACGGCTATTGAGTCGGGCTCTTCGAATCCAGTCAGGTAAAAAAAGTCCGAGTTTTGGCGAAACCTGTAATGAGTGTCGTTTGATCGGGTTGTCTCACGTGCGCCGGGAATAATCGCGACGGAGTTTGGGACCATGCGACGGACAAATTCTTCCAGCTGGGGTCTAATCATTGCGATCCTCTTTGGTTTAAAATTTGGTTGGATTGTACCCGAGGTTGCAATGTGATGCGAAACGCACCTCTCCTCATCCTGACTTGTACGGCCCTGCTAACGCATTACAGAAACATAAGCGCAGCGACTGGGCGCCCACAACGCCACAACGCCGGACGAATGTACATCATTATCACTCCGCGTCCCGACTTTGCTTTCGAGATAGAACTCGCTAACATCGGCAACACTCCCAAATAACGCATCAAGGACCCTTTTTATGACCAAACTTCAGACTTCGCGTGTCCTGGCAATCGCTCTGCTGATTGCAACCACGACTTTAAGTTCCATGTTGAACATATCAGCACAAGACTCGTCCGACGATTTATCGAAAAAGATTGCTCGTTTTGCACCGACCGTTCTGACTGCTGATACAAGTAAGCTTTCAGCAGGTGATAAGCAGGCTCTCCAAAAGATTATTCAAGCCGCAAAACTGATGGATCCGCTTTTTCTTCGCCAGGTATGGAGTGGAAATGACGCCCTGGAGAAAAAGCTTCGGGCCGACAAGAGCGCCGCAGGCAGTGCTCGTCTTCACTATTTCTATATCAACGATGGTCCATGGTCCAGGCTTGATAACAACACTCCGTTTATCGAGGGTGTGCCTCATGAAAAGCCGCCCCAGGCCAACTCGTATCCCGACGACATGACAAAGGATGAATTCAATACGTGGGTCTCATCCTTGTCTGATGCTGACAAGCAAAAGGCGACCGGCTTCTTCTGGGTAATTAGACGTGGCGCTGACGGCAAGTTGACGACAGTGCCATACAGTCAGACCTACAAACAGTATCTCGACCCGGCGGCCAAACTTCTGCGCGAGGCTGCTGCGCTGACCACAAACGCAACACTCAAGAACTTTTTGAATAAACGTGCAGATGCTTTTGGTTCTGACGATTATTACGAAAGTGATGTCGCCTGGATGGACCTTGACGCTCCGATCGACGTGACCTTTGGACCATACGAAACGTACGAGGACGAACTCTTCGGATATAAAGCGTCCTTCGAAGCTTATGTAACGCTGCGGGATGAAGCGGAGTCAGCGAAACTTGCCAAGTTTAGTGCTTATCTTCAGGAACTCGAAAATAACCTGCCGTTGGACGCGAAATATCGGAATCCGAAGCTCGGTGCAGCTTCACCGATTCGAGTCGTAAACGAGGTCTTCGCTTCGGGCGAGGGCAACAACGGCGTGCAAACAGCCGCCTTCAACCTGCCGAATGACGAACGTGTCGTCAAGGAAAAAGGTTCGAAACGCGTCATGCTCAAGAACGTGCAGGATGCCAAGTTCGAGAAAACCCTGATTCCAATTTCGAAAGTAGTACTGGCACCCGCGGACCGTTCCGGGCTCGCGTTCGGCTCGTTCTTTACACACATACTCTGTCATGAACTGATGCACGGACTTGGACCACACAACATCAGCGTCAATGGACAGGAAACTACTGTCCGCAAACAACTAAAGGACTTGTACTCGGCTATCGAAGAGGCAAAGGCAGATATGACCGGGCTTTGGGCTCTTCAGTACATGATCGACAAGGGAGTGATCGATAAGAACATGGAGCGCACGCTCTACACCACTTATCTTGCGAGTATGTTCAGGTCCGTCAGGTTCGGTATCACCGAAGCGCATGGCCGCGGCGTCGCTATGCAATTCAATTATTTGAGCGATGAGGGAGCGATCAAGTTTGACGAACAGAGCGGAACATTCAGTGTCGATCAATCGAAGATCAAAGCAGGTGTTGAAAAGCTGACGCGTGATTTGTTGACGCTTGAAGCTGAGGGGTCTTACGACAAGGCGAAAGCGATACTTGATAAATTTGCTGTAATCAGCCCATCGATGCAGCAGGCTCTTGACAGGCTAAAGGATGTCCCGGTGGATATTGAGCCGGTATTTCCGTTGGCTAAGTAGCAAGCGGATCAGGTCAATTTGATAATTATGATTTGAGAAGTGGGAATTTCTATTCTGTGCTGGAATTAAATTCGCGCTTCTCTGAATGCGCCGGCGTCTGACTACAGTACCGCGAGCGACGCGACCGGATGCCACACTCAACGCGCATGCTTATTAGGACGTAGACGTAAGTTGAGTGTGGCACCCGGTCGCGTCGCTCGCGATACTGTAC
>DASROI010000051.1:0-5247 GCA_035646955.1 Pyrinomonadaceae bacterium | reverse complement strand
GGGGGCTATCGCCCAGGTCAGTACCGAAACGCAGTAGCGTCGGGTGAGCCTCGTGTTATTAGCTGCTGCACGTTATATAAGCTGACCCGACGCTACCGCGTTTCGGTACTGACCTGGGCGATAAGCCAATACCTTACGCTTTGCTCTGGCAGCGGACGCAGCGACAGCCCATCGGTTTTATCACGTTGTCGAAGTAGTCTTTGCCGTAGTTGTAGGTGAGTTCTTCGCCTGCTTTGATGTCTCGTTTAGCCCAGATCCAGATTCGCTCATTCCGCGAAATTATAGCTTCGGCGTTGGGCCGGCATGAATGATTAATGTAGCGGGCGATATTGTCGCGTGGACTTCCATCAACTGAGAACTTGTCGTTAAGTTCGAAGAAGTACTTACCGGTTCTTTTCTCGACCTCTTCATTCGGAACCAGCGGACCAAAATACTCAATGATCCGCGTGCCCTTAGAGATTGGTTTTAGAGTTATAAGTCCTAATCCTGTCCCGGTTCGTTTGATTACGTACAGTTTCTCAACCTTGCTCATTCGTCGCTAGTTTCCCCTGGAACTCGGTGTCGAGATCTTTAGGTCTCGTTTTATTTCCATACTATGTACCACAGACGTGTCGTTCAAACGAACAGACGTCGTGCGTTCGTACCAGCGATTTTTGAAATAGGCAAAGTAGGTGCCGTCTTATTTCGCTTAGCTAAAGCTAAACGGACGGTTAAGACTTTAATACTCGATCTTCCAACTGGATAGCTTTTGGGAACAAGATATTGTTTTCGAGGTGAATGTGTTGATGCAGATCTTTTTCCAATCCTTCCAGGGCTTCATAGAGACTAGTGTAAGTGAGGCAAACGTCGGGCGGGCATACAAAGTCAGACGAGAGCGCGCGAATCTTCTTAAGCATTTCACCGGCCGAGTCGTGTTCAAACATCATCATCCGTACTGGATTGTGCACCGTACCAAACGGTGGTCGAATACATGGCTGCTTTTGTGACATGGCCTGTTCCATCTTAATGACGTAGGGAAACAGAAAACGCTCTTCCTTCATCATGTGCACTTCAAGTTCTTCCCCGAGTCGATGAAAGATCGTTTTTATGGCGGAGATTTCAGGATGGTTTTGTCCGTGTGCACACTCGACTTTATCCAATAGAGCGTACAGCCTCGAAATCTCTGACCTGGTGAAGTGGTGATGTTTCGATATGATGTGCGAGACGTTTTCCGTAAGGCTTCCTTCAAGAAAGGTTTTCTGATCGGTTGATTCTTCCGAATGGTCGGCGTCAAACAACGAACGTTCTACATCAGCCACGTCAACTCCAGCTCTTGCGCAGGCTTCCGTTAACGGTTTGGTTCCACCGCAACAATAGTCGATACCCATCTGCTCGAAGATTCGCGTAGCCCCGGGAACTTTCAACGCCAACTCACGAACCGTTATTTCTTTTTGTTGTTGCATAGTCATGCCTCAGTTTCGGAAATTATGCCCTTGCCAAAGAGACGCGCGGACGTTTGTGAAACATCCGGATGTTTACTGTCAAACAACCTAATGCGAAGAGTGAGAGCAGTACGAAACCTATCGTGTAAGTGGACGTGGCATCTTTAATCACTCCTAAAACCAGCGGAGGAAAGAAACCACCCAGTCCGCCGAATGCGCCAACGAGTCCGGTTACGGTCGCAGTATCTTTTGGAAAGTACTCCGGGACCAATTTGAAGACAGCGCCGTTACCGAGTCCCAGGGCTGCGGCAGCCCCTAACGCTCCGACTGTGAATGTCGGCATCGAGGGACAACCCATCAATGCGGAGAACACCGCTATCGCAATAAAGACCGGCTTGAGAATTCGTGCGCCACCAAACTTGTCAGCGAGCATTCCACCGAGCGGTCTCATAACAGTCGCGAGTACGACAAAGCCGGCAGACCGAGCTCCCGCATCACTCGCGGTCAGTTTGAACATGTCTCTAAGTAAGGTAGGAAGGTAAATTGAAAAAGCAACGAAGCCGCCAAAGGTAAGGAAATAAAACAAGGACAATATCCAGGCCATCCGTTCACGGCGCAGCGTACCAAGAATCTCGCGAATGGTTTTGGGATTCGGGTTGCTGAATGCGTCACGTGCAAGCAGATAAAACACTATGGACCAGATTACCGAGACGGCGGCAAAGATAAAGAAGACAGGCCTCCATGATCCGAGCGCGATGGCGAGGACCGGCGCACCGAAAACGGCAATCGACTGTCCGATGTTACCCATTCCATAAATACCGAGTGCGGAGCCTTGTTGGTTTGGTGTGAACCACTTCGAAGTGAAACCTACACCCACTGGGAAAGTTGAGCCTGCTATTCCGAGAAAGAGGCCGAGCAACAGTATCTGCCAGTAACTGGTGGATAAGCCTATTAAGGCGGCTGGTATTGCTCCCAGCAGTAGCAAGAGAGAAAAGATTCGGCGGCCACCGAAGCGATCGGCCAGGATTCCAGCGGGAATTCTGCCCAAAGCGCCAAGCAGTACTGGCACGGCAATCATCAAGCTCTTGGCTTTTCCCGACAGCTGATGCATTTGTGCGAAGGTTGGAGCGAGTGCTCCAATCAATCCCCAGACGCCGAATGAAACTGCAAAGGCTGACGTTGAAAGAAACAACATTCGTGACGAGTGTGGTTTGAGATTTTTCATAAAGAGTTCAATACCCGCAGGCCAGATGAAACGGCAAAGTTTTGCCTGAGGTCGTCCTGTGTGCAACCATCGTACCGTCAAAAGGTGCAGGTTTTACAGGGAAAGTCGAGAGTTTGACTGCGAAATTCTCCGATCAGTCGCGGAATAATTCGCATTAAGGAATGCGTAAGTGACAGTCCGCGGCAAGGGTAAGGATTTCTGACATAGCCACATGAAAGAATACGAACATATTCATCGATCAGATCCTGCTCGATAGCCGCAATCCTCTCCTTTACTTCAGGATCGCTGAACGCTTCATCCTCAATAGCAATTTGTTCGTTTTCCGCGAGCTCTCCCAGCAAGTACTGAGCGATCAGCTCGTCGCTAAACCCGTTGGGCGTCACGTTTTTCGTTCTCTCATTTCGCTGGGCTGAAGCATCGGGCAGTACCGACTCGCAAGTGAGTCTCGGGTATCGTCAAGTCGTATCATCTAGCGTGTCACCCGACGCTACCGCGTACCGGTACTGACCTCAGTTTCCATAGGTCTTCAGTGTGGTCTAATGAGTTTTACTCACGCAGCCTTCAACACACACCTGCAATCTATCCCGTAATCTCTGAGCTCGCATTCTCAGCGTATTTATTGTCAAACCTAACCGTGTCCCAAGTCTCTTGCGATTCTCAATTTTTGCGCTCATATCACCCTGGTAATACTCCACCAATACTAACTCGATGGAGGCACACTTAACTCAGTAGAGTGTTGAATGCCGGTTGCCATTTCGGGGATGATGCCAATCCGCACATAAATCGGTCGGACGTCCCGCCGCAGTGCCGGCAAAGACTGCGCAAACCAAAGAGCTCCCAGAATACACCCAATCCCACCAAACAAAAGTGTGTGAGGCGCGCCAATTCTCTCGGCCACGGTGCCCGCCAGCAAACTTCCGAAGGGCGCTGTACCCATGAACGCCATGGTATAAAAACTCATTACCCGCCCGCGTTTGTCTTCATCGACGATAGTCTGTAAGACGGTGTTGCTGACAGCCATTTGGACCATAAATCCGAGGCCCGTAACGACCATAAGTAAAAGTGACAGCCATATACTTCTCGAGAATGAAAATGCGATCAATCCTGCCCCAAAAGCGCCGGCCGTAATTGGGATAAATTTGCCAAGACCGAGCACGCTTTTGCGAGCGGCCAGGAACATTGCTCCCACAAGGGCACCGACACCCGAGGCTGCCATTAGTAGTCCCAGTGTGTTTGGACCACCATGCAGTACTTCGTTGGCGAATACGGGCATCAGGACCGTGTAGGGCATACCGACCAGGCTCACCAGCGCCAGAAGCAAGAGTATATTCCGAATTGGAGCAAAGCGGGTTGTGTAGACCCATCCCTCGCGTAATTGCTCAAAGATGTTAGCGTCTTGCGTAGCCTTTACCATGCGGGGAGTTAGCGTCATCGCGAGTAGTGAGGCAATAACGGCGAGATAACTAATCGCGTCAATCATAAAACACCAGCCTTCGCCGACTGCCGCGATAATTACGCCACCAATTGATGGACCAAGCAGTCGTGCGGCATTAACCATCGATGAATTTAGAGCAATCGCGTTTGCCAGGTCTTCCCGTCGCTCGACCATCTCGACCACGAACGCCTGTCGCGCGGGCATGTCGAACGCATTGACCAGTCCCTGAAAAACACTCAAGGCAATAACTTGCCAGATCTTAATAAGACCACTAAGTGCGAGAATTGCCATTGCCAACGATTGCAAGAGCGCGAGCACTTGAGTAATTACGAGTAGCCGGTGTCGATTCCACCTGTCGACCAGAACTCCCGCAAATGGGGCCAATAGAAAGGAGGGAATTTGGCCCGCGAAGCCAACCACTCCCAGCAGCAGAGCCGAACCCGTAAGTCGATAGACCAACCAACTGGTTGCTATCCGAGTCATCCACGTGCCTATTAATGAAATGCTCTGGCCGCTAAAGAAAAGGCGATAGTTTTTATTACGCAGCGCCCGCAACATGAAGGCGGGACCAGTCGGTGTGGACTGTTTTGAACCTACTGGTCCATTGTTCTCGGGTGTCGCAGTCTCATTCATGAATCTGAACAATTAGGGAAAGAGTGTCGCGCATAAGTATGCGAAAACTATTACTCCGTCAACCAGTCTCACGAAAAACTTTCTTAAACCTGAGACGTTTCGATCACAACGCTCACTATTCATGAATGCTCGCTCGAATTACAACTGAGTTGCAGGGTCGGATCGATTTAGCCCCGACAGTAAAATCGATAAGTCAAATGGTTGTTGACTTTGCGGGGGTGGACGAACGCCCAAAGACTATTGCCATCCGGTACGCTGTGTGCTCTAATCTCGGCCCTACAGTTGTTATTCCAGCGCCAGAAATTTGTTCCGATTTTCAGTTTTTTCCGACGCTGTGTTTATCGAGCGAGCCACGGTTATCAGTCGCAGCAATTGCTGCATACCCCGGCGCCTTGGGCGCCTGCCTTTACAACCAATTTCAACTGAAGAAGGAGTCCAGAAATGAAACTCAAACTTATAGGGTTTGTCGTCCTTGTAAGTCTGGCGTGGGCCAGCTCAAATTTTTTGCAGGGAGTAGGCGCTCAGAATAAAAC
>DASROI010000050.1:0-17686 GCA_035646955.1 Pyrinomonadaceae bacterium | reverse complement strand
GAGTTACTTAAAGCGAGGATGGCGGAAGCGAATTGAAGGGGGTGAGGTTTGGGCTTTGGTTTTGATCTCTTACACCGAAGGTGTTCGTTAATTCGAGCCCAGGGTTTGCTTTGAAACCCTGGGAAACTAGCTCCCTCAACCATTATTAGCAACCCTGAAAGGGTTCGCCACCGTTTGCTCTTCTTCAATTATCTGATTGTGACTCAATGGCAGTCCTCCGCAACCCTTTCAGGGTTGCGCATAGTTTTGGAGTGTGCTGGTTTCCCAGGGTTTCAAAGCAAACCCTGGGCTCAAATTAGCGAACACCTTCGGTGTTAAGATCAAAGGCCCAAAGCCAAAGATCAAAGGGCCAAGGCCAAAGATGAGAGGCCCCACGTCCAAGACCGATCGACGAAAACAAATGCAAGGTCCAAGACCCAAACCCCGTCCCTAAGACGCGTACTTAATCAACGACCTCACGTCATAGCCAGCAAGTCTCTCACGGCCAGGCAGGAATTCAAGCTCCACTACAAATACCAGGCCGACTATGACACCGCCTAACTGTTCCACCAGATCAACGACGGCTCGAGCGGTTCCTCCGGTTGCCAGAAGATCGTCGGCGATTATCACGCGATGTCCGTCTCCAACTGCGTCGCGATGAATCTCCAGCGTGTCCTGACCGTATTCGAGGTCGTAAGAGATAGAGGCACAATCGGCTGGAAGTTTTCTTGGTTTCCGCACTGGCACAAAACCGGCGTTCAGGCTGTAAGCAAGAGCGGGGGCGAAAATGAATCCTCGCGCTTCGATTCCAATTACAGAATCGATTTCTTCGCCGTCGAACTCATGAGCAAGCGCATCAACCGTAGCGCGTAGCCCTTCCGGATTCTTCAAGAGAGTGGTGATGTCATAAAAGTTGATGCCGGGCTTAGGAAAGTCCCGCACTTCGCGAATCAGATCTTTGAGATGGTCCATCTTTAGTTGTTAAGGTCCTTTGGTTGTTTGGGGGTTGGGTCTTGGTTTTTGGTCTTTGGACTTGAGTCTTGAGCTTGGACTAGCAACACTAACTTAAAATATCAAGTACCAAGCACAAAGCACAAAGTACGACGCAACAAACCGAGACTACTTATCAATTCTAAAGCTTGAGTAAAGACCGGTTGGATCGATATGCAGTTCCTCGAGTTGCGTGACGACCGCCCATTGCGGGCCCGTCGCCAGATCGTGCTTGAAATCTTCGACACTGTTCGCTGGCCCTTCGACATGCGCCTCGACACTGCCATCGGGACAGTTGCGCACGTAACCAACCACCTGATGACGAGCGGCTGCTCGAAGGGCAAAGAATCGATAGCCTACACCCTGTACTTCGCCTCGGACCACGAATTTTCTAGCGACTTTATTCATATTGCTTAGTGACACTCGTGACAAATGGTAATGATGTAAGAGATTCCCAGTACGCATTGTTTTCACGGTGACGCATTGTAGCGTTTTTTAACCACGCACGAGAATGCCATCCACAGATTGCGCCGATTACACCGATTTTTTTCAACAACGAGGGCCTGTGTTTTTCAAAGAGAGACAGTCAAACAAACAATTAACTTCCTGTTTTCTTACAATGTCTTTACGCGAGGGCATCTTCCGACGTGGTAGCGTCGGGTGACCTTTAGTAACGTCAAGACTAAATAACACGAGGCACCCGACGCTACCGCTCTTCGGTACTGACCGACCTCACAACTTGATCGTTTGGTTAAGCTGACAAAACCGGAAACATTCTCCCCGATCGTCACGTAATAAACCCGTCTTCGGATGAGCGGCCCGGGTCTAGTCTGTTCAATCCAGCTTTTATTCAAATCTGCGTAGCTCAAATCTTGTTTTTCGTTTAGTTAAGGCTCTCAAATCTTGTTTTTCGTTTAGTTAAGGCTCATTGTTCAGTTTGCCCATTTCACTGCTCAAAGATATTGCTGTTTTCAAAGTGAGGACTCGAATTATGAAACGCTCAGCAGTCAATCTAATTGTGTTGACGCTACTGTTAACTTCAACTCTCCCCGGCGCCCAGGCAAAACAACTCAACGTTCCCGTCGTGTATTACAAACTTCCGAATGGACTCAAGGTAGTCATTTCGGAAGATCATATTGCACCTGTTGTAACGGTCGCCGTTTACTACAACGTCGGCTTTCGACTGGAGCCAAAAGGCCGGACTGGTTTTGCTCATCTCTTCGAGCACATGATGTTTCAGGGCTCAGCTAACGTCAAAAAATTCGAGCATGCGAAATTCATCGAAGCTAACGGCGGGAGTCTGAACGGACATACCGATTTTGACTACACGAATTATTACCAGACACTGCCAAGTAATAGAGTTGAGACTGCTCTCTGGCTCGAATCTGATCGCATGCGCTCGTTAGACATCAGCGAAGAAAATCTAAAGAACCAACAAAACGTCGTCAGTGAAGAAGTGCGAGTTAACGTTCTGAATCAACCCTACCAGTTTTTTGAATGGATCGAACTCTGGAAAAATGCATTTACCAACTGGAACAACTCGCATAACGGTTATGGTGAGTTGGACGAGATTAACGCAGCAACAATTGAAGACGTAAGAAACTTCTTCAAGACGTATTATGCACCGAACAACGCCGTCCTCACGATTGTTGGCGATATCGATGCTGCCGACGTCAAGAAGATGGTCGAAAAGCATTTTGGAAACATTGCCTCGCAACCACTGCCTGCTCGCGCCGATCTAACCGAACCGGCACAAACGAAGGAGAAACGAGTTTCGCAAACGGACAAGCTTGCTAACTTACCTGCCTTGGCCACCGGTTATCACATCCCGGCACAGAACTCTCCCGACTTTCCCGCGATGGCCCTACTGGTCCAAATACTTCAAGGCGACGACAGCTCGCGCTGGTACCAACGACTCGTGAAGGAGAAGGAACTAACACTGGACCTGACGGGCGGCTTGAATTACTTCGGTAACGAATTCGACTACAGTGGTCCAATGGTGATGACAACACGCGCAACCTACAAACCGGGGCACACCTCCGACGAGGTATTGCGGGAAATGGATTCTGTCATCGCTGAAGTCACCGCAAAAGGCATTACGGAAAAAGAATTAGCCGACGCGAAGATTCGTTACCGTTCCAACTTCTACAGTCAATTAGAATCCGGCTACGGTAAATCACACATGCTGGCCGTACTCGCCTTGTTCCGCGACGATCCGAGCCAGATCAACTCGCTGTTGACACCGTTTGAGAATGTCACCGCCGCTCAAGTGAAGGCTGCGGCCGCTAAATATTTGGTGGCGAGTAATCGGACAGTCATAGATCGCGTCCCTGAGGCAAAAACTCAAACCGGTCAATGACGCCTATCGCGTGTGAGCTAACCTGTAATGAAGTACTTTCGAAAGGCACTCAAAATGAGAATTCTTTTATCAGCCATTTTCCTATCAATTGTTAGCACCCTGAGTTTGGGCCAACAAAAAACTCCGCCACCACCTGGACCCGCACGTCCCTTGAATCTTCCCAAGATTACTGAGAAGAAGCTCGCCAACGGTCTGACGGTGGTCCTTGCTCCTTTGCCAAACGTTCCAAAGGTGTCGGCCATTCTTACTTTTCGCGCCGCAACAAATGCTACAGATCGCGCGGCCCATCCCGGCATTGCTCAGATTGCCGCGGGCGTGGCCAATGAAGGAACTGACTCGCGCTCAAGTAAGCAGATCAAAGAAGAGTTGCGATCAATTGGTGGTTCGCTGGCGCTTGGGAGCGATGCGGACTCGACAACAATGACGGCTACGACGCTGTCTGAATTTTCGCCGCGCATGTTTGACCTCATGAGCGACGTGGCCCAACACGCATCTTTCCCTGAAACCGAAGTAAAGTTGGCCCAGGAGAACACTATTCAACAGATCCGTGCCGGCCGGGCTAACCCCGGATTCCTGGTTAACGAAAGATTTCAAAAAGCTGTATTTGGCAATCACCCGTATGGTTTCGTCGTTCCAGATGAGAAATCGATCAACGCCTTAACGAGCGCCGATTTGAGAGCATTTGTGGCGAAGTACTACATACCGAATGCCTCGCACCTGGTGGTTGTTGGTGATATCGATCCTGACAAAACCTTTGCCGAAATCGAAAAAGCTTTTGGTACGTGGAAGAGTGGCACAGTGCCACCCGATGAAAATCCACCACTTCCCACTCGCGACAAGAGACAGATCTATTTTGTTAACCGGCCGGGGTCGATTCAGTCGGCCATCTATATCGGCAATGTGAGCATTGCGCGAAATAATCCTGACTATTTCGCGATTCGTACTGCCGATACGATATACGGCGGATCATTCTACTCGCGGTTGACTCGAAACATTCGCGAAAGCAAGGGCTATACCTATTCACCCTTCAGCGCTTCCAACACCCAGGCCAAATCGGGGTCAGTTGTAAGCGGGGCATTTGTTCGAAATGAAGTGACTGGACCAACGCTGCTCGAGATCTTTTATGAGTTAGATAGAATGCGAGTCTTGCCGGTCACCAGTGAAGAGTTAGACGCAGCGAAACAATTCAGTACCGGAAACTTCTCGGTTGAGCTCGCCAGTCAGCTTGGCCTGGCAGGTCGCATCAACACGGTCTATACCTACGGGCTCGATAAGAACTTCATCAACGATTTCCGCCCGAAGATCGAGGCGTTAACAGCGGCTGATATTCAGCGAGCGGCCGCCAAATACTATGACACGTATCGCGCGGCAATTGTGATAGTGGGCGACTGGGACAAAGTAAAGGACCAGGTAACGCCGTTTGGGGATGTAACGATGTATGACTCGGATGGAAATGTAATAACGAAGTAGATTTCTGCTTTAGAACTCTATTGGCGATAGGTCATTGAGGCTTTACGGTATCGCGAGCGAAGCGACCGGATGCCAGACTCAATAAAGCCATTGCGATAATCACAGCGACAAAAAATTGAGTGTGGTATCCGGTCGGTTCGTTCGCGGTACTGTCACAGCTCGCTCTTTTTCTTTGTGCAAAGTCGTCAATGAGCAATAGTTTTAGATCTTAAGAAAACAGTTGGATGAGATAGGTATTCGCGTCGTTCAGCCATATCCCACAGTCTCTCATGGCGCTTGTCACAATCAGCACAAGTTGATCTCCCAAAATGAGCGGAGTGATTGCCAACATAATTGACGACACGAGTAACAGGTTTGACGTAGCGTCAGTAAACTCAATTCGTTTCATCATTTTCTAAGTCCTCTCGAGCAGTAGTTAAGAACTTGTCATCAGAGGTAGCTTTCCCGAGTTGAACTTGAAATAACGTTCAGCCGCACGGAACTTGGGGCCGGAGAGGGAGAGTTCGTAGCGGCTCAATCAGCCGCACATGGTCCATGCTGGCAAGCACTGTGCCCTCATTTCAACCAAATGGCTAAAGAGGGTTTAACCCTCGCAGATGCTGAAGTTAGTCGAGAATTGACTCACCCACGACCGGCCAATCCTGATCGGTCAACACAGTCAGTCTGGCAATCCATTTAGCAACTTGACTTGTAGGGGTGTCCCTCTGTGGGCGCCCTTGCTCTATTGTCTGAACTGGAGTAGGAAAACGAACCCTGGATAACAATTGAGGTCTCAGATGACGAATTCAGGGCGTCCACGGAAGGCCCTCCTACAAACATGGTCACTTGCGCATCTAAGCAGTTAGCGTAAAAATAATTATTGCCGGTGAGGAGTCTCGCCGGCGGTAATTTTTGACAAGGGACAATATGGAAAACACGTTTCACACGCAAGTCGATTCTGCGGCAACATTTTTAAGCAGCAGCATCGAATCAGATCAAAATCAATATTCACAAGAATCAAACACACACGATTACGAATTATTTGACGCTTATTCTCGAGCGGTTATTGATGCCGCCGAAAAGGTTAGTCCTTCCGTCGTTTACATCGAGGTAAACCGCAATCTCGACGGCGGGCGCTCGAATGGTCGCCGGCAATCGCGAGAAGTTGCGGGCAGCGGCTCCGGCTTTATCTTCACTCCTGACGGCTTCATCCTTACGAATAGTCACGTCGTAGGCGGTGCCAGGAAGATTGAGGTAGCTCTAACCGACGGTCGCCGTACCGATGCTCAGTTGATTGGGGACGATCCTCATACAGATCTCGCGGTAATTAGAATCAGCGCACCTAACGTCGTTCCGGCACAGTTGGGAACTTCACAGACAATACGAGTCGGACAACTGGCGATTGCTATCGGCAATCCCTACGGTTTTCAGTACTCGGTAACCGCCGGCGTTGTCAGTGCACTCGGGAGGTCATTACGCGCCCAGTCAGGTCGTCTGATGGATGGAGTGATTCAAACAGACGCAGCTCTCAATCCGGGAAATTCCGGTGGGCCACTATTGAATTCTCGGGGCGAGGTGATCGGCGTTAATACAGCTATGATTCTTCCCGCCCAGGGAATCTGTTTTGCTACTTCTATTGATACCGCAAAGTTTGTGGCTGGTCGCTTGATCCGAGACGGACGCGTCAGTCGCAGTTACATTGGAATTGCCGGCCAGAACGTTCCGCTTCCTCGGCGCATCGTTCACTACTACCACTTACCAGTCGAGAGTGGAGTGCTAGTGGTTTCGCAGGAAAGCAACAATGGCAGTTCAAAGACCGCAGCTGTTAATCCGGCGGTGGAAGCAGGACTGTTTGCTGGTGACGTCATCATAGGATTTGACGATCGCTCAATACGCAGCATTGACGACTTACACAAGCTATTAACTGATGAGCGGATCGGCCGCAAGACTCCGTTGGTAGTGATCCGTGGCACTCAAAAGTTGGAACTCGAGATAGTACCGCGAGAGGGTGTCTGAAGTTAGTTGGATGTTAGGGTCAGGAGAATCACCTGGCCCTAATTTCGTTCAGGATTTTGGAGGGGCAGTGGCTATTCCAAACAACGATAGCCTGATGATTACTACTAACGGCATCGAATATCTAATACCCGTAGCCGCGCTAATCCTGGTGATGGTTGTCTGGACTTGGGAAGAGTTCGTCCTGGGTGCGCGTTTGATAAGACTCTTAATGAAGCGATTGCTGGAAAGTAGATCGGGCAAAACCATCTCATCCCAAGATTCCATGTAGGACTGACCCCGCCATCAACACGCTACTTTTATGGTAGCTCGCCTATTCAAGACCTTCCATCTTTCCAAATTTGCTGGAGTCATTACGGCAAAAATGGTATAAGCACGTTACACACTTTTGCCGAACCCCCTGCTGGAGCGTAGGAGTATACGTTCCGGGTTCCCCCAACTGTCCTTAACTCCGGACTGCCTTTGCGGCTGTTCCGGATTTATTTTCCCCCGGGGGCCTTATGAACAAGCCGCTACTTCCCACCATTTTCGTTGTCCTTTTTCTCTTCGTCACCGTCGCAGCTCAAGGTCCGACAAGTAATCCCACCGCCGAACAATTGGCAGCAAAGCCCCAGATCGCAGCGGCAATGACCAATTCCGGTGGTGCTTCCAACCAACCTGTTTCCGCCGAATCGGTAGCCGAAGCTAAGCGACTCTACAAAGTTGGCACTCAATACGGTCGCGCAGGTTTATTCAGGCAAGCTGCGGAAGTGCTCGAACGGGTCGTCAAGCTCAATCCGGGACATCCCGACGCCTTCTTTAGTTTGGGTCACGCCTATTTTGATCTTGGTGAGTGGGACAAAGCCGTCGAGAACTTGCAGCGCGCTGTCGACCAGAATCCCAAGGATAAGGAAGCGCGCGAGCGATTAAACTACGCTTCAATGATGCTGGAGCGTCAGCCGCCGCGTACGCGCGAGCGCGTAGCCACAGTTACCCAGACACCGGCGACAGGAACGCCTTCCGACGTTTCGTTGCCTTCACCAGCCTCATCTTCGCTAGCCAGTAAAATCTCAAATCCGGAACTCGCCTTGACGAAGGTCTACCGCGTTGGGCCAGGCGACGTTCTGGATGTGCGGCTCGCCGAAGACGCAGCCTCAAAATCTTCTCTATTTACAATCACACCAGCCGGATACCTCGAGTATCCAACTATTCCGGAGCCGATCCACGTGAATGGCTTAACTGTCGAGGAGGTCGGAGCACGGATCACCGATGAATTGCAACGACGTTCGTTGATAAACAAGGCGAATGTGGCAGTTGGAGTTCGAGACTATGTTAGTCACACAATTCTCGTGAGCGGGCTGGTAAAAGAACCAGGCACAAAGATCCTGAGACGTGAAGCCATCCCGCTTTATGTCGTTGTTGCTGACGCCCAGCCTTTGCCTGAAGCAGCCCGACTCACCCTGGTGCGGAATGATTCTGCCGAAGTCTTCAACATAGACCTGGGGCGGCCGGAAGATATGAACCTGATGGTTCATCCGGGAGATGTTGTAACGTTAATGGCTGGTGCTACTCAATTCTTTTACATCAGTGGCGAAATAAAATCGCCCGGCGAAAAGACCTACCGTCGTGGATTGACCCTGACACAGGCAATCATCGCCGCCGGAGGGCTTACGCCAAAATCGAAAGAAGCTCGTCTTGCACGTGATGATGGAAAGGGTTTCCTCATCATCACCAAATACAAGCTCAAGGATATCGATTCTGCCAAACTTCCAGACCCGATTATTCAACCGGGTGACAGAATCACGATCATCGATTGAGAATACCTAAGGCCTAAGAACATGTCAGTCCCAGGCAGAGCACTAAATCGAACTAACGCCAGCACCGAGCGACTCTGGCAAATTGCAGAAGCGGGCGACCTAACCGAACTAGACGCGGTTCTAAAAAAGGGCGCGGACCTCAATGGCTGTAATCGCAACGGCGTTTCTGCACTGATGCGAGCGTCTTCCGCTGGTAATCACCACATGGTCCAAGCGCTGCTGGAGCATGGCGCCGACATTCACGCTCATCGCAACGATGGATTTAACGCCATACTACTTGCTACGTTTTTCGGCCATTTCAAAACCGTCAGAGTGTTGGTTGAACATGGCGCTGATCTTGATCAGACAACTCGTTGTGGGAACACGCCTGAAGATTGGGCGAGAGCCCGAGCATTTGAAGAAATCGCTTTGTATCTGAATGACGCGCGGCGCAATCGAAGAACGCCGGCGCCGCCTTTCTTCAAACAGAGCGCCGAGCGACCAGTTCCTAAGCCTGTTGTAGTTGAAGGCGTATTCTCGGATCAAAACAGGAAGCAAAGTGCAGCTCCGGTACTTCAGGCTGAACCGGAACTAGATCGGGCCGAGGTAAGAGTTCAGGAAGTTAGAACGCTAAAGGATCCGCCAGAGATCTGGGAGTTGGTTCATTCAGCACCGCCTCAGTTTAATCCCGGCACAGCTTTCATTTCACGAGCAACGTCGAGTTGGACCAACCGGATCTTGCTCTGCCTGTTCCTTTGCTTGCTTGCCGGTGCCGGCACGTTTGGAATTCTGAGGTTCCGAAATGCACCGAGAGCACTTACCACTCGGCCCGTGGAAATTGCCCAACCAGCTCCGGCTTCGGGCATCACTCAGTCGACATCTGATTCGACACAGAGTTTGGCGCCTGGTCCAACCGAATTATCGCCGGCAACAACTCCGGGAGTTCAAACCGGAGCCGCTCCAGCAACTGTAAGTGCGGAAGATAGCGTATCCACTGCAGTGAGTCATGCTTCGACTAATGGCAGGTCACCGGGCCGACGGACGAAAGTACCTAACGCCGACTACGCCCCGGATGCAAAGGAGTCAGTTAAAGCTGCAAACGAGGTTCAGCCAGTTGCACCAAAGCCAGAACGAACTGTTGACTCCGCCGACGCTCAGAACCGTAAAAAATCGACGCCAAACGGGCTGAGTCCCCAACTGATTGGACCAGCGTCGCCTGGCGCCACTCCGAAACCTAAGGTTATCCAATGGCCTTAACCTGATTGACGGCTCGCTACTTCTTGACTGCTTCCCAGTTAGCAACAAAGCCTTCGGTGCGAAATTCACCCGCCAATTTTTCGCCCTTCAACTCGCCATTGATAGCGATCGACTCATGCTTTTGAAAATCCAGGGTAAAGCTCAACTTGCCTTTTTCAAATTTGCCGTCGCGAACAGTTCCCTGGCCTGTGTGATCTGAATTTGCCGTACCAGTCACTTTGTCCCCATCTAACTTTAGAACGAAAGTGGCTGGAGTGCTGTGACCATTTACGAAAAATGAAACTGTCCACTCGCCGGTAATGAGATCATCTGTCACGTCAGCATGAGATAAATGGCTACTCGTTAAACGATCGTGATGACTCGCGATGGCTGCGCAGGATGTGAGCAGGACAACTGATAGGGTTAGACTGCAAAGTGCAAACAACATTCGCATCGGTTTTCTCCTGTGTATGATTTGTCAGGGCCTACACTCTACGTCAATTTCGTGAACGTTGTTTTCATGATTTTCCGTTGATCTAGAGTTGTTGAACAAAACGCCTTCGAGTGTTTAGAAAAGGGGACGTATGAATTGTCGGGGCGTCCCTCGGTCGGCGCCCCCTCTTCGTTTGGTCGCCATCTTTTTTGGGTAAGGGTGTTCTCGGGCGGCGCCTTGAAACATTAGAGGAGACTTCACAAATTAAACTGGGGCGCCCACGGAGGGACGCCCCGACAAGTGTTTAGAATGCTACGAAGGGATCGCTGAAGATGACGCGGACTTTGACGCCGTCCAATTCCGGCGAGAACTGAGGTCTCGCAGATGAAGTTTTGTCGACATATACAACGATCGCGGCCTCACTATCGTTGTCAGCCGAACTTCCGACTCCAGCCCCAATTACCCCTGGGGTCGCCATCAAGTTTGCGCGATGCGTTTCAAGTACGGATGAGGCCCTATCTGACGCTTGTGGTGGCAACTCTCTCATCTGTCGTTCAGCTCCTCTGACAAGTGGTGAGACTTCTCCCTGAAGTGATTTCGGTATTCGGCCACCGCCGCCACTGCCAACAAACGTAAGCGTACGCCCAAGCACTGCACTCAGTTTTGTCAACACTTCGCCGGCCGGATTTCCGATCGTTGATGAACTGCTGCCCGCGTACAGCAACGCGACGGGATTGTGTCCAGAGTTCGTCACTATTAACGAACCGGAATCGCCGCCTGCGCTGAATGAGCTGCTGTTAATTACGACTTGATTCGTGTAAGCAACGGTAAACTTCTTGCCCTGACCGCAATTCTGTTGGTACTGCACATTGACACTGGTGTTTACCGAACCAATAGTGCCCGTTGTAAATCCAGTGGTGCGGCCACTCTTCGCCACTGATAGGCCCACTGAAGGTGCGACTACAGATCCACTAGGTACGCCAATGTCTTCGATGAAGCCGGTCGAGTCCATTGTTCCAGGCCGCAACTGCGCCAGCGCCGCATCTACATTTGAACCGAATGGAGAACCAATTGAAAAATCAGCCACAACCGTTGCAACACTACAGTTGTTATCAATGAGGCCGGGTTGGGAAATATCTTCGCCAGCAGCAGCCTGATCACCACGAGCTAAAACGTGATTGTTACTGAGGATGTATTGGGTAGTGCCGTCGGTTACGAGCGACCCCAGGGTTCCACTGCAGCAAAACCTTTTCGTAATGTCGTTGACATTTCCACCCGAAACCCCGAGGTGCATGTTTCGGACCTGATGGTTCGCCCCACCATCCGCCAGCGACGATGGAAGCAATGATCCCGCTACCAGACAAACAATTACAGCAAAAACAGCGCTACACATTCTTAGAGTAGACATCGAAATCTCCTTGTTGAAGTCAAAGGTAGCCGTTGGCCGTGCAAAACCAGTCGGACGAGGTTTTCTTCTGATTAATGCCTGACAGCGGCGAGTGAGGCCTCCCTTTTACGACGCGAGGGAACCTAAGTCAACAAGAATTGATGACCTGATAAAGCAGACTGAGGTTTTTCCAAGTGAGCAACAAAAAAAGAATAATCGACCTCCTTCAGTGGATATTCCGACGGACCACAATCAACGACATATCGTCAAAAACCGGGCGAGTGGCTGCAAAATCCTGAACGGCTCCAAGCACCGAAAAGACAGCCGACTCAGCAGACTCCGACTGGTTCCGTCGCAGCTCATCTTCAAGTCTGATAGCGCCAAATTCCTCTTCCTCGCTGTTTAGTGATTCGAGAACACCATCAGAGTATCCCAGCAACACGTCGCCCTGGCCCAACTCCACACTGCCTCGAACATAGGGAGCATTGGGAATCACACCCAACAAGAGACCGCCTTCGGAAAGTCGCTCCAGCGATCCATCTTTTCGCAGCAAAAGAGCAGGAGGATGACCGGCGCTACAGTATTCAAACTTACCGGTAAGCGGGTCGAGACGCGCAACCAAAAGACTAGCGAGTGGAACCATCGAAGCCATCAAACAGACATCGCGATTCACCCCGGCAACAATGAACTCCGGTTCAGAAGATACGGCGGCACGCGCACCTACCAGACCGACGAGGTGCGTGGTCCACATCCCTGCCGCCAATCCCTTACCACACACATCTCCCAACGCGAGAATGACGCCGTTGCGCGTCTCTTTGATGGTGAAGAAGTCACCGGCCAGGTGGCGAACTGCAAAGATCTCACTGGCGATATCGAAATCTCCATAGCGCACCAGTCGGGGCGCACAGAGTCGCCGGTGGACCTGGGCCGCTTCAAAGATGGCCGTGTGCAACTCAGCGTAATCTTTTTGCAGAGCGGATAGCTTTGTCTCGAGCTCGTTTACTCGAGTTCGTCTGAAGGCCCTGCGTTGGGAAGGTGACGTTCGAAGATCAAGCGCACGTCGAGCGCCTAATGCACCATTGTATACAGCATGACTCATGGGAGATTAACCTCATCCGACAAACTTATAGCCACTACCATGGATGGTTAGAATGAACCTTGGCTCTTCAGGATTGGGTTCGAGTTTCTGTCGTAAATGAACAATATGCGTATCAACCGTTCGAGTATTTGGATAGTTTTCGTAACCCCAAACCGCATCAAGTAGCCGATCGCGCGTCAGCGTTTCTGCCGGATGGGCCACGAAATACGCAAGCAAGGCAAACTCCTTCGCCGACAGCTCGACCTGGCGTCCTGCGCGTAATACTTGATTGCTGCGGACGTTTACCTCGACATCACTAAAACGATAAATTTCTGAAACAGTTGACTGGGGAGTTGCGCGTCTCAGGACAGCCTTCGCGCGGGCCATCAATTCTCTGATTGAGAACGGCTTAGTCACGTAATCGTCGGCGCCTAATTCGAGGCCTACAACCTTGTCGATCTCCTGCCCGCGCGCAGTTAACATAATGATTGGAACCGCGGGTCTCCGGCTCTTGAGTTGTTTACAAACATCAAGTCCACTCATGCGCGGCATCATGACGTCGAGCAGCACGAGATCCGGCTGATCATTGATTGCTTTTTCAAGCCCCTCAACTCCGTCGCTGGCACTGATCACTTCATACCCCTCGTATTCGAAGTTATCTCTCAGCCCGGCAACCATCGCTGGTTCGTCTTCAACAATAAGGATCCGAGTTTTGGGAGCGGCGGAATCTCTGGTTTGCGGTCCACCACCGGACTCTAATTGTTCTGACCCATTTCCGTTTGAGCTGAAGTTTGATTTTGTTTTCATTGACTTACTCTCTTGGAGTGCGGCCAGGCGCCGCTTTGTTATATCGAGTGCTTACTTGCTAACGCGTGTTGTACTCGGGATTATTTTTAAATGCCGTTCCATTTAATTTGCTCTCCATAGCCAACGAGATCCTTTAAAAGCGCCGCCGGGCCGGCGCACTCCAAGGTTAGGCCGTTGCGAGGGGAAGGGAGAGAATGAATCTACTGCCCTTGCCCGGGGTGCTCTCCACAGCGATTTCACCACCATGGGCTTGTGTTATGTGACGTACGAGCGACAGCCCGAGGCCACTTCCCTTCGTGTTATGAACAAGAGGATCGCCGGCACGATAGAACTTCTCAAAAATCTTCGTCAGGTCGCGACGAGCGATGCCGATGCCATGATCCGCCACTTCTAATTTAACTACGCTATTTTCTCGATACAGTTTCACACCCAGGAACTTGTCTTCACTCGAGTATTTCAGTGCGTTGTTCACAAGGTTTACCAATGCCCTCGCAATCGCTTCCCGATCGACCTTGACGACTGGTAAGTTAGCGTCAATGTTCTCTTCGAGGGCAAATCCCTGTTGCTCAATCTGGTAACGGTACGACTCGAGTGTATTGCGAACCAGCTCAGCGATATCGGTCTCTCGAAACTCATACTCTTTCCGCCCAGCCTCGATGCGTGAAAAGTCGAGGATGTTATTTATGAGCGCTGTTAGTCGTTCACTCTCCTTACGAATTATCCGGTAATACTGCTCTTTCTTTTCAGCTGTGTTTATACGTCCGAGCTCAAGTGTTTCCGCATACAATCTTATTAAAGCCAAAGGAGTTCGTAATTCGTGCGAGACGTTTGAAACGAAGTCCGACTTCAATCTGGCCAGGGCCATTTCTTTGCCCACCACGTGTTTGGTAAGAATCAGTCCACCGACAGTCATAAGTGAGAGGATTCCCAGGATCACCAGACTGCGGTGAAGCCACGTTTTTCCCAGTTCCTCCACGCTCGTCCCCTGGTACCTGATACCCAGTGCAAGTCCGCGAAACATATCATCTAACTTGCGCGACACTTCCGGTTTTCCTTCTTTCCAACCTGAAGTCTTCGCAAGCGGTCGGGCTTCATACCCGCTATCCATCTCAGCCGGATAAAGAATCATTGCGATTGGATAACCACCCTGGTCGCTCGGTTTTTTCGTAGCGAATTCCTCAAGCACCTCGGGAAAAAATTCTTTCTTGAGGTAATAAGGATCGAACATGATTCCACCCAATACGTTTTTGTCCTGAAGCGCTGGAAACACAAATAGAGCAGTGGTACTAAACCTCTCGCCATCCATCCGTTTTGTCTGCAGCGACGGCATAAACGAGATGGTGCGCGATCTCTTGTGCAGGCTTTCCGCCATCTTGTCCATTCTGAACCATTCGGGGAAGGTCTCCGCCATCATGTCATGCTCTTCATGAACATACCGGTCGGCCATCATCTGCGCGGGCTGCGTGCGGATCACAAAATTCTTGCCGTCATAAAGATAAGCATGGGTGATCCAGGGTTTCTTCAACAGGATTGCATCGAGTTGTTTTTCAACATCCGATTCACTGCAGTATGGGTCGGGAAATTGATCTCTCACCTCATCAACCATCGCGTAGGCCTTTTTATTCATACGCTTCTCGGTGAGTGCGAGGGTTTCCTGAAACTCCCGGTGAATCGCGGCTTCCAGAACCTTATCTCGCTCGAAAGCTCTAAGCTGGCTAAAGTTGAGGAAGATCAAACCTGCGGCGGGTAGAAGCACGGCAACGCCAAGAGTGAGCATGAGCCGGTAGCGATTGAAGCCTCCTGGAGCCTTATCTCTATGCAAATTCATGGTCGGACCTCAAACGGAATCGCGATTAACGGTGCGGAGCATACGCCTTCCACTGTTAAGACGGGTTAAGGAGACGTAAAAAGATGTTAAGAATTGTGAACTTCGTCAAGGGCTCGCTGGGTAACCTTACAGTACCTTGAACGAAGCGACCGGATGACCCTTTGATTCTCTCTGTTGTGTATATCATCCGGTCGCTTCGCTCAAGGTACTGTAATTGTAGATCAGTGCATTGCGACCGGACCCTTTTTGGCGCGAACGCGCTTGAAGAAAAGGACTATCGGAACGCATATAACACAAATGAATGCCAGCATCCGGAAGTTGTCGATATAAGAAAGGACCATCGCTTGTCTAACCGCCATACCGTAAAGACCGGCATACACCTGTTGGCTTTCGTGCGAGGCAGCGCCGCCTGGAAAAGCGCCGGTCGCTTCATGAATTCGCTGCTGAACAAGCGGATTGTACGGATTTATGTGTTGGATCAGAGGCACCAGGTGTATCTGTGCGCCGCGTGAGAGCATTGTGGTCATCGTCGCAATACCCAGACTTCCACCAGTATTTCGCATCAAATTAAAAACGCCAGAAGCATTGCCCATCTGTTGGTTAGAAAGCGTTCCCATCGCCATCGTAGTCAATGGAACAAAGATGAATCCCATTGCAAATCCGCTGATGATATTGGGCCAGATTATGCTGCTACTTGAAACCGACAGATTGATATCGCTGAACATGAATGTGGCGTAACCCAAAACTGAGAATCCAAACATAACCAGGAAGCGACCGTCGATCTTACCTATCAATCTGCCTACGAGAATCATCGATGCGATAGAACCGAAACCTCGCGGGCTAACTGCCATGCCGCTCGCGACTGCGGGATAGCCCATTAACGTTTGTAGAAAAAGCGGCAACAACGCAATCGTACCGTATAAGACTATTCCCATCGCAGTCATCAATAACGTGCCGACTGCGAAGTTTCGATTTTTCAGTACGCGCAGATCGACTATCGGCTCTTTGACTCTCAGTTCCCAAATAACAAAAGTGACCAGGGCCACGGCGGACAGGATCGCCGCCCAGATAATCAGATTTGATGAGAACCAGTCCTCTTCCTGACCTTTATCAAGGACCAACTGAAGCGTTCCCAGGCCGAGAGCCATAAAGGCAAATCCAAAGTAGTCGATCTTCCCTGGTCGCTGATCGCGAATATAAGGCGGATCCTCGATAAACATATTGGCCATGATGATTGCCAAGACACCGATCGGCACGTTGATGTAAAAGATCCAGCGCCACGCGTAATTGTCAGTTATCCAGCCTCCAAGAGTTGGTCCAATAATTGGAGCTACCACAACTCCCATACCGAAGACAGCCATTGCTGATCCACGCTTCTCCGGAGGAAAGCTCTCCATCAAAACCGCTTGAGCAATCGGTTGCAAAGCACCACCGCCGGCTCCCTGGAGAATTCGTGCAACTATCAAGAAGCCAAGACTTCCAGCGGCGCCACACAGCGCAGACGACAAAGTAAAAATGATGATGCAAATGACCAGGAAGCGCTTGCGTCCAAAAAACGTGGACAACCAATTTGTTGCCGGGAGGATGATGGCGTTTGAGACGAGATAACTGGTCAACACCCAGGTCGACTCTTCAGTTGTAGCTGAAAGATTGCCCGCGATGTGAGGTAATGCAACGTTGGCGACAGAAGTATCCAGTACTTCCATAAAAGTCGCCAACATCACCGATGCTGCGATTAACCACGGGTTGAAGCTTGGAGTCCAGACTGCCGGGTCTGCATTTGCATCCGGAGTTCGCCTGGCAAAACGAGATTGCAACGAACTACGAGCGCTCACCGAATGTAGACCTCTGGCTCCACTGACATTCCGGGAGCCAACATGTGTTTTGGATCCGGTGGCTCATCAAAAACAATTTTCACGGGAACGCGCTGGACCACCTTTACATAATTACCAGTGGCATTTTCCGGCGGTAGTAAACTAAATCGCGCGCCTGTGCCGGGTTGAATGCTGTCGACGTGACCTTTGAAGCTCTTGCCAGGATAAGCGTCGACAGAAATTTCCACCGGTTGTCCGGGCTGCATTCGACCTATCTGGCTCTCTTTAAAATTGGCCGTCACCCAAACGTCACCTGGAACGATCGAAAGTAGCGGCTGGCCGGCTTGGACCAGAGCTCCCTGTTCAACTGACTTATTCGCCACCCGCCCCGAATCGGGTGCGTATATTTTTGTGTAAGAGAGCTCTAGTTCCGCTTGATCAAGTACAGCCTGCAACTGCTCAATGGAAGCTCCTGCGGTGTCTGCTTGTGCCTGACTAACAGCCACCTGTTGGTGGCCGGTGTTGGCCTGGGCTAACC